>CAUQPA010000464.1:0-4209 GCA_963519325.1 uncultured Pseudomonas sp.
GCCCTACTGGGTCATCGGCACCCTGCACACCGAGGCGGTCGACAACGACCTCGCCCAGGCGTCCTACACCCTGGACGCCAGCAAGGTGCGCAAGGTCGAGGAAAGCGATCTCTAATGCCGTAGGTTGGGCTAAGACAGCTCCACCGTCGCAGCCCAACAGCCAGAGGCAGCACCTTAGGGTGGACAACGGCGCAGTCTGGTCCACCATCCCTCACCCGCTAGACCCTAGGCCGACTGCCGCTCGCCGTAGCGCTGCTCCAGATAGGCGATGATGTCGTCCGATTCGTACATCCAGACGCTCTGATGGCCTTCGTCGATGCGCAAGCAGGGCACCTTCACCCGGCCACCGCCCTGTTCCAGCTCGGCGCGCAGCTGCGGATCCTGCTTGATGTCCTTGAGGCGGATCGGCAGGTTGAGCCGATGCAACGCCCGGCGCGTCTTCACGCAGAAGGGGCAGGCCTGGAATTGATAGAGCGACAGGTTCGCCAGCTCCGCCTCGATGGCTGCCTGGGCCGGCTCGCTGCGCTTGAGCTTGCGTGGCCGGGTCAGCAGATCCAGGCCGACGATCACCTGGCCGAGGCCGTTGCGTAGCAGATTGATCAACGGGATTCACCTTGAGGGTCGTTCGAGCCGGGCAGTCTACCCTATCGCCCCCGGGCTGCCCTCCCGCCAGTCGTTACGGAACGTCACCCGCAGGGCAGGGCTCTACAGCAGGGATTAATTCCTCGATGGAGACCTGTTGCATGCCGCTGTCTTCCGCAGAGCGCGACGCCTTTCGCCAGCTCGCCGCCGATCTTCCGGGTATCGATCTTCCGGTCTATGCCCAATTTACCAAGGACCCGCTGGACCCCATCATCGGCCTGGGCGATCCTGCGGCCCCGCTGGGCTTCTTCGGCCGCGATCCGGGGCGCGACGAGGTGAAGTACGGCGAGCCCTTCATCGGCAGCGGCGGCCAGATTGCCCGCAAGGTGCTCTATCAGCACCTGCATGGCCAGCCCCCGGCCGACTTCGAGGCCAGCCGCAGCCTGAGCCAGCAATTCTTCTGGGCCAACACTGTGCCCTACAAGCCGCTCGGCAATAAAGCCTGGTCGGAACGGGTGAAGAAGACCTTCCACCCCCTGATGCGCCGCCTGCTGGTGGAGCATTGGCACGGCACCCAGCTCATCACCCTCGGCCGCGAAGCCTTCCTCTGGTTCGGCATCGGCCAATCCAAGGACGAGCGTGCCCGCCTGGAAGCCTTCTGGAAGCGCGAAGAGCGCTTCGAAAGCAGCATCGAAGTCACCCTGGAAACGGAGGAGGGCACGCGCAAGACCCTGACCCTCTATCCGCTGCCGCATCCGTCGCCGTTGAATCAGACGTGGTACACCAGGTTTCCGGGGTTGCTGGAGCAGCGCCTGGCGCACCTGGAGGTCGGCCTCGGGCATTGAGGCACGCCCTGGCGGCCTCGCTCACAACCAGCCGTATTCCGCCATGGAGACCGGCTCTTCGTCGCCGACGATGAAGTGATCCAGCACCCGCACATCCACCAAGGCCAGGGCTTCTCGCAATCGCGCCGTGAGCAGGCGATCGGCCTGGCTGGGTTCGGCGACGCCGGAGGGGTGGTTGTGGGTGAGGATGACGGCCGCGGCGTTGTGGGCGAGGGCGCGCTTGACCACCTGGCGGGGATAGACGCTAGCGCCGTCGATGGTGCCGTGGAACAGCGCCTCGAAGGCCAGTACCCGGTGGCGGGTGTCGAGGAACAGGCAGCCGAAGACTTCGTGGGGTTCGTGGCGCAGGCGCGCCTTCAGGTAGTCGCGGACCTGTTGCGGGCTTTCCAGCGCCGAATCGCGCCTGAGCCCTTCGGCCAGATGACGACGAGCCATTTCCAGCACGGCCTGCAACTGGCTGAACTTGGCCGGGCCGAGGCCGAGGTGGGTACTGAAGGCGGCAAGATCGGCCTCCAGCAGGGCCCTGAGGCCACCGAATTCACCCAGCAGCTGGCGGGCGAGATCCACCGCGCTGCGGCCGGCCACCCCGGTACGCAGGAAGATCGCCAACAACTCGGCGTCGGTGAGGGCCTGGGCGCCCTGTTCCAGCAATTTCTCCCGTGGCCGTTCCTGGGCCGGCCAATCCTTGATGCTCATGGGCGCTCCTTGTCTGGCGAGGCGCCTGCGTCCTGCAGGCGCTGTGCTATCTTAACCGCATCATTCGCGGGTGCACGCAGGCCTCGATTGGCCGCGTGAATCCTGCTCTAGACGGTTCGAAAACGGAACAAGGCAATATGCAGCGGCTCCATCGTAAACGCATCGTGCTGGGCGTCGGAGGTGGCATCGCCGCTTACAAGAGCGCCGAGCTGGTGCGCCGACTCAAGGACCAGGGCGCCGAGGTGCGCGTGGTACTGACCCGCGGCGGGCGTGAATTCATCACGCCGCTGACCCTCCAGGCGTTGTCCGGCCTGCCGGTGCACCTGGACCTGCTGGACCCGGCCGCCGAAGCCGCCATGGGCCACATCGAGCTGGCCCGCTGGGCCGACCTGGTGCTGGTCGCGCCGGCCACCGCCGATGTCATGGCGCGCCTGGCCCAGGGCGTGGCGGACGACCTGCTCACCACCCTGGTGCTGGCCACCGATGCGCGGGTCGCCCTGGCGCCGGCCATGAACCAGGCCATGTGGCGCGATCCGGCCACCCAGGCCAATGCCGAGCTCCTGCGCAGTCGGGGTATCAAGTTGTTCGGCCCGGCCAGTGGCAGCCAGGCCTGCGGCGATGTCGGCCCTGGCCGGATGCTCGAGGCCACCGAGCTGGCCCAGCTCGCCGCGGATTGCTTCCAGCGCCTGGACCTGACCAGTCGCCATGTGGTCATCACCGCCGGCCCGACCCAGGAAAACATTGATCCGGTGCGCTACATCACCAACCACAGCTCCGGCCGCATGGGCTTCGCCCTGGCGGAAGCGGCGGCGGAAGCGGGTGCCCGGGTCAGCCTGGTGAGCGGCCCGGTGCATCTGCCGACACCCGACCGCGTCGAACGCATCGACGTGGTCAGCGCCCGCGACATGCTGGCCGCCTGCGAGGCGCTGATGCCCTGCGACGTGCTCATCGCCTCGGCGGCGGTGGCGGACTATCGCCCCGAGGTTATAGCGCCGCACAAGCTGAAGAAGGATCCCACCCGCGGTGATGGCCTGCTGCTGGAGCTGGTGCGCAACCCGGACATCCTCGCCACCCTGGCGGGGCGCCCGGATCGCCCCTTCAGCGTCGGCTTCGCCGCGGAGACCCAGAATCTGCTGGAGTACGCCCAGCGCAAGCTGCGCGACAAGAACCTCGACCTCATCGTCGCCAACGACGTGGCCAACCCGGCCATCGGCTTCAACAGCGAAGACAACGCGGTCACCGTGATCGACCGTGGCCTGCACGAGATCCGCTTCGAGCAGACCAGCAAGGGCAAGATCGCCCGCCAGCTCATCGCCCTGATTTCCACCCATTTGAAAGACACCGCCCAGACCCATGCATAGCCTTCAAGCCAAGATCCTCGACCCGCGCCTGGGGCGCGACTTCCCGTTGCCGTCCTATGCCACCCCCGGCTCGGCCGGCCTCGACCTGCGCGCCATGCTGCAGGAGGACCTGGTGCTGGAACCCGGGCAGACCGCGCTGATCCCCACCGGGCTCGCCATCCACGTCGCCGACCCGTCGCTGGCGGCGCTGATCCTGCCGCGCTCGGGCCTGGGTCATAAGCACGGCATCGTGCTGGGCAACCTGGTCGGCCTGATCGACTCGGACTACCAGGGCGAACTCATGGTCTCCTGCTGGAACCGCGGCCAGACCACCTTCACCATGAGCGTGGGCGAACGTATCGCCCAGCTGATGCTCGTACCTGTGGTCCAGGCGCACTTCGACATCGTCGACAGCTTCACCGAGACCGAGCGGGGCACCGGCGGCTTCGGCCATTCCGGAACCCGCTGACGCCAGGCACGCAAGGCACGCCGTGACATAAAGGAGAAGAGCGGCATGGCAAGGGGCAAGAACGGCAAGGATGTGCGGAAGGCGGCCCCCCGGGTCGCCGCGTTGCCCGGCATGGGGCCTGGCCTGCTGCTGGCGCTCGCCGGCCTGCTGCTGGCGGCACTGCTGCTGTGGTTCCTGGTGCTGCAGCCGCAGGGCGTGCGCAACCAGGAGCAGCAGGTCGACCAGGCGCTGCAGACCCAGGCCACCTCGCTCAATCAGGTACTGGTAGCCCTCACGC
>CAUQPA010000465.1:0-4208 GCA_963519325.1 uncultured Pseudomonas sp.
CTCCCGCCCTGGTCACCGTGCAAGGCCAGATCCAGGGTCTCTACGGCAACGTGCTCGAGGGCTGGGCCTTCGATCCTGCCCAGCCCGATCTGCGTCTGGCGCTGGAGGTGGTCATCGATGGGGCTTGCGTAGCCCTAGTACGTGCGGACACCTACCAGCACGATCCGCTGGCTGGAGACGGCTTTCACGGGTTCGCCCTCCAATTGCAGCCGGCCTGGCTCAGTGGGGCTCGGCGTATCGCCGTGCGGTTGGCCAACGAAGGTTCGTGGATCGGTGAACCCCTGGCGCTGCCCGACGAGAAGCCACGCAAGGCCGAGGTTCAGGTGCCGGGCAGTCAGGTCTGGTATGGCGGCGGCCTGGTCGTGGGCGGCTGGGTCTGGGATGACACCACCCCGGGGCGTCATGTCGAGGTTCGAGCTCGCCTGGGCGATCAGATCGTCGCCCGGTGCCAGGCAGACCTGCACCACCCCGCCCTCATCTATCGCGCCGATGCCGATCACGGCTACAGCCTGGAACTGCCCTGGCAGTTCGGCGACGGCGAACGCCGTGAGGTGCATATCGAAGACGATCAGGGCCGCCCCTTGCAGGGTAGCCCCATTACTGTGTGTTGCCACGCCGATGGGCTCGGCGCCCTGGTGGCCGCCCATTGGCCGGAGCAAGCCGACCCGGCACCCCGCGACCTGCTCATTCGCCTGGCGCGCGATTACGACCAGCGCTGTCCGCGCAGCGCCGGCTTCGGCCATTACCCCGAGTGGTTCGCTCACTACCAGCGCGCACCTGAGTACCCACAAGCCGTGACGGGTAGCAGGATCGCCGTTCTGCTCCATGGGCAAGCCAGTGAAACCGAGCGGCAGGCTTGCCTGGTCAGTCTGAGCCAACAACGTCTGCGACCCTTCACTCAGGCCGTCGCCGATCCCGAGGACGTATCTACCTCCTTGCAGCTGCTGCTGGAGGAGGGGGCCGAAGCCGTGCTGCTCCAGCCATTGGACAGCCGGCTGCTGCCCCATGCCCTCGATCAACTGACGCTGGCTCTGCAGCCGGAAGAGGCAGGCAAGCAGGCTGCTTGGGCCTTCGCCGATAGCGATCAGGACGGTACGGATGGCCAGCGTAGCAACCCCTGGTTCAAGCCAAGCTGGGACCTGGACCTCTACCTGGGCGCCGATCTCTTTACCGGCGGCGCCCTGTTTGGCCGCGACGTCATCCAGCGCTGCGTCCGGCTGCTGAACGCAGCGCCCGAGCTTCCACGTGATCACGAAGGTGTACTCGCCGCCCTTATCCTGGCCACCGAGCAGGACAACCTAGCTGTCGCCCGCGTGACCCAGGTGCTCAGCCATCGCAGTGCCAAGAGCCCCGCGACGCCGGCCGCCTGCGATGCTGGCAAGCCGCAGCGTCTGGAGCGCCTGACCTGGCTGGTGGACAAGCTGCGTCCGGGTACCCGTCTGAGCCGCCAGTCCAAATTGCCCGGTGCGCTACGCACCCACTGGCCACTGCCCGAGCGTCTGCCCAGGGTAAGCCTGATCATCCCTACCCGGGATGCCTACAAGCTCCTGCATGCCTGCATGGAAGGCCTGCTAACTCAGACCGACTACCCGGACCTGGAGCTCATCATCGTCGACAACCAGACCAGCGATCCCGAAACGCTCGCCTACTTCGACGAACTCAAGACCCGCGGCGTACGCATCCTGCCGCATCCCTATCCCTTCAACTACGCCACCTTGAACAACGTTGGTGTCGAGTTCGCCACAGGGGAATTCATAGGGCTGATCAACAACGACATCGAGATCCTGCATCCCGACTGGCTCAAGGAAATGATGAGTCTGGCCGTACGACCTGATGTTGGAGCGGTAGGCGCCAAGCTGCTGTGGAAGAACGACATGGTCCAGCACGCCGGTGTCGTCATCGGCATCAACGGCTTGGCCGCCCATACCGGCAACAACTGGATGCGCAATGATCCGGGCTACCTGGGTTTCAACCACCTTGTCCGCCGCCAGAGCGCCTGCACCACTGCCTGCCTGATCCTGCGTCGTGATCTCTATCTGCAAATAGAGGGCATGGACGAGGTACGGCACCCCGTCGCCTTTAACGATGTGGACATGTGCCTGCGCATCAATGAACTCGGATTGAAGATTCTCTGGACGCCGTTTGCGGAATTGATTCATGCGGAGTCGGCGAGTAGGGGAAAAGATGGGACGAAAGATAAAGCTTTGCGGGCCGCTAGAGAGCAATGGTTTTTATATGAAAAATGGGGCCACGTAAGGAATATAGATAAATTCTATACGCCATATCTTAATGTTGATTGGGTCGGCGGTCCTTATGGCGGGCTAACTTTGGCAAAAGTAAATAGTTAGGCGCATATTGTGAAAAGAGAATCGATTTTATTTGTCTCAAATACAACAAGAACAGATAGGCCTTTTTTTGACCCATCCGCTCGATATCGATGTTTTAACCTTTCGCAAGAACTGTCCAGACAAGGTTATAAGGCAGAATGTACATCGCAGTCATTCTTTCAAGATAACCTAAAGCAGCTAGCTGGCTATGATAGGTATGTTTTTCATCGCCCAACAATGACCTCGCAATTGGTAGATTTTCTGAGTGATAACTATAAATCGGAAAGAATTATAGCTGATTTTGACGATCTAAATTTTCGCGTTGAATATGCAGATGAAACGCCAGCTGTTTTGTGTAGAGGAGAAGAGGTAGTAAAAGTTAGAAAGTCTCTTTCCCAAATTGCTGGTGCAGCAGCATGTTTTTCTCAATTTAGCTCATCTACGGAACCTCTTGCGGAGCACATTCGTTCGAAATTTTCTCCTGTAATAAATCAGATTATATGTAATGCGGTAGATCCTGGGTTTGCTGGTATATGTAGCGAGGTTTATAAGTCTGTAAGAGGAAAAAAGAGGGCGTTTAAATACGCATATTTTCCCGGGACAGCATCACACAATCCGGATTTGGAAATGATCGAGAGCGCATTGGCGAAGGCTCTTCATGAACAGCCTAGGGCTCGATTGCTATTAGCAGGGCCTATTGCAATCCCACAAAACCTAAAGAATTACACCAAACAAATCAAAAAGGTAGATTATGTAAGCTTTCATGATCTTCCTAAGTTGATGGCTACTGCAGAGATGGTGTTAGCTCCACTAGTGGACAATCGCTTTAGTGACTGTAAGAGTGGGCTAAAATTCTTCGAGGCAGCTCTAGTAGGTTGCAAGGTAATCGCTTCGCCAATTCCCGATATTGACAAGTATGAATCTTCTCTTCTGGTTAAGTGCAGAGGCGCGTCGGAGTGGTATGAGGCGCTCTCTATATCAGATGACACGCTCTCTTCAGGTGATCGCGATAGCGCCGTAAATAAGGTTTGGGAAGAAACTAAGATTTCTATCCAGGCAAAGAAATGGATTGATGGGTTTTTAACTACATGAAAAACTTGCTTGTATACATTGAAGCGCATCCGTTAAGAGATAGCTACGAAGAATTCTATTCGATTGGTAGCTTCTTAGGGAATTCATTGTTCGAAAAAGCCGACCATTATGATTTTAACTTCCGCATAATTTCCAATAACTACGTGGTGGATCGTCTTAATAGCGAGCATCCTAATTTATCAAGCTTATGTATCAGACCAACTGCTTCAGAAAGCTTAGCTATTGAAGCACATGCCACAGGCTGGGATGAGGCCAGCATTCAAAACTGGATTGATCTAACACAGGGTAATGGCGAAGCTGCAGATCTATATTTCAATATACTAAAGCGAGTATACGAGTTTTATAAGTTTGATATGGTTTTGTTGTGGGCTGAAAACGGAGCGGTTAGGAATTTCTGTCGCATGCACGACATAGCCGTTGTACATGGCGAGTTAGGCCCTACCAGGCCTCCCTTCGAAGAGACGATGTATTTTGACGTCAATGGTACAAATGGAAATGCCGCAATACGCAGTTTTCCAGAGCATCTTTACAGTCGTGTAGATGTAATTCCTCCGGAAACTTGGGTTTGCACGAAAGGGGCTAAAGACAATAACCCCAAGAAGCCCGGAATAATTGATTCGCCCTATACTTTATTCTTGGATGAATATACTGAGCAGATAAGTTTTCCATATGTTTATCTTCCGCTCCAGTTGGCTGACGACTTAAACACGCTCCAGCATTCGATTTTTAAAAATCCTGTTGATTTCTTGGAAAAAATCATTCCTCCCATATTAGAGCAGGGCTATGGCT
>CAUQPA010000466.1:0-4203 GCA_963519325.1 uncultured Pseudomonas sp.
ATCCCGCCGCCGAACGTCACCGGCAGCCTGCACATGGGCCATGGCTTCAACAATGCGATCATGGATGCCCTGATCCGCTTCCGCCGCATGCAGGGCCGCAACACGCTCTGGCAGCCGGGCACTGATCACGCCGGCATCGCCACCCAGATGCTGGTGGAGCGCCGCATTGGCGCCGAGGGCCTGTCGCGCCATGACCTGGGCCGGGAGAAATTCCTGGAGAAGGTCTGGGAATGGAAGAACGAATCCGGTGGCAACATCAGCCGGCAGATCCGCCGCCTGGGCTCCTCGGTGGACTGGTCGCGAGAGCGCTTCACCATGGACGACGGCCTCTCCGAGGCGGTCAAGGAAGCCTTCGTGCGCCTGCACGAGGACGGCCTGATCTACCGCGGCAAGCGCCTGGTCAACTGGGACACCAAGCTGCACACCGCCATTTCCGACCTGGAAGTGGAAAGCCATGACGAGAAGGGCCACCTCTGGCACCTGCGCTATCCGCTGGCGGACGGCGCCCGTACCGCCGAGGGCGCGGATCACCTGGTAGTCGCCACCACCCGTCCCGAGACCCTGCTAGGTGACGCCGCCGTGGCCGTGAACCCGGAAGACCCGCGTTACAAGGACCTGATCGGCCAGTACGTCGAGCTGCCCCTGGTGGGCCGCCGCATCCCCATCGTCGGTGACGACTACTGCGACCCCGAATTCGGCACCGGCTGCGTCAAGATCACCCCGGCCCATGACTTCAACGACTATGAAGTCGGCAAGCGACACAACCTGCCGCTGATCAACGTCTTCGACGCCGACGCGGCCATTCTGCCCGGCGCCCAGGTGTTCAACCTGGACGGCAGCGTCAACGGCATGTTCGACGCTACCCTCCCCGCCGCCTACGCCGGCCTGGATCGCTTCGAGGCGCGCAAGCGCATCGTCGCCGACCTGGACGCCGCCGGGCGCCTGGAGAAGATCGAGGATCATGCCCTCAAGGTGCCCAAGGGCGACCGTTCCGGCACCGTGATCGAGCCCTGGCTGACCGACCAGTGGTACGTCTCCACCAAGCCCCTGGCCGACAAGGCCATCGCCGTGGTCGAGAGCGGCGAGGTGCAGTTCGTGCCCAAGCAGTACGAGAACATGTACTTCAGCTGGATGCGCGACATCCAGGACTGGTGCATCAGCCGCCAGCTCTGGTGGGGCCACCGCATTCCCGCCTGGTACGACCAGGCCGGCAACGTCTACGTCGGTCGCGACGAGGCCGAGGTGCGCGCCAAGCACGGCCTGGGTGACATCGTCCTGCGCCAGGACGACGACGTGCTGGACACCTGGTTCAGCTCCGGTCTGTGGACCTTCTCCACCCTCGGCTGGCCCGAGCAGACCGAGGCGCTGAAGACCTTCCACCCCACCGACGTGCTGGTCACCGGCTTCGACATCATCTTCTTCTGGGTCGCCCGGATGATCATGCTGTCCACCCACCTGACCGGGCAGATCCCCTTCAAGACCGTCTATGTCCATGGCCTGGTGCGGGATGGCCAGGGCCAGAAGATGTCCAAGTCCAAGGGCAACGTGCTCGATCCGCTGGACATCGTCGACGGCATCGACCTGGATACCCTGCTGCAAAAGCGTACCAGTGGCCTGATGCAGCCCAAGCTGGCGGAGAAGATCGCCAAGCAGACCCGCGCCGAATTCCCGGACGGCATCGCCAGCTACGGCACCGACGCCCTGAGATTCACCTTCTGCTCCCTGGCCACCACCGGCCGCGACATCAAGTTCGACATGGGTCGCGTCGAGGGCTATCGCAACTTCTGCAACAAGCTGTGGAACGCGGCGAACTTCGTCATGGAGAACGTCGAGGGCCAGGACACCGGCGTCAACGACGAGCCCGTCGAGCTGTCCTCGGTGGATCGCTGGATCATCTCCCAGCTGCAGCGCACCGAGGCCGAGGTGACCCGTCAGCTCGACGCCTTCCGCTTCGACCTGGCCACCCAGGCGCTCTACGAATTCGTCTGGGACGAGTACTGCGCCTGGTACCTGGAGCTGGTCAAGCCGGTGCTGTGGGACGAGAACGCCTCCGTGGAGCGTCAGCGCGGCACCCGCCGTACCCTGGCGCGGGTGCTGGAAGTGGTGCTGCGCCTGGCGCACCCCTTCATGCCCTTCATCACCGAGGAAATCTGGCAGCGCCTCAAGGCACCCGCCGGCGTCCAGGGCGAGACCCTGATGCTGCAACCCTGGCCGGTGGCCAACGAGGCGCGTATCGACGCCGCCGCCGAAGGCGACATCGAGTGGGTCAAGGCGCTGATGCTGGGCGTGCGACAGATCCGCGGCGAGATGAAGATCTCCATGGCCAAGCGCATCGACATCATCGTCGCCAACGCCAGCGCCGAGGACCAGCGCCGCCTGGCCGACTTCGAGCCGCTGCTGAACAAGCTGGCCAAGCTGGAATCGGTCCGCGTGCTGGCCGCCGGCGAAGAAGCACCGATGTCCGCCACCACCCTGGTCGGCGAGATGGAAGTGCTGGTGCCCATGGCCGGGCTGATCGACAAGGACGCCGAACTGGCACGCCTGGACAAGGAGATCGCCCGCCTGGAAGGCGAGGTCAAGCGGGTCGGCGGCAAGCTGGCCAACGAAGGCTTCGTCGCCAAGGCTCCCGCCGAGGTGCTGGAGAAGGAGCGCGCCAAGCTGGCCGAGGCCGAACAGGCCCTGGCCAGGCTGGTGGAGCAGCGGCAGCGCATCGCGACGCTGTAAGGCGAACGCCGCAGTCGGAAACGACTGCGGCGTTTTCGTTCATGGGATTCCAGGAGCTAGGGCGGCAGCCAGGACCACGGGAAGAGCCGCCACGGGCACAAGTTGGAAGACTCTCATGATCCGTGACAAACTGAACCGCACCTCTAGTTCGAGGACAGGACGTTGGAACGCGACCTCATTCTGACCAAGCTGCGCCTCAGCAAGCCCTATCTTGCCGAGCGCTACGGATTGGTCTCGCTGGCCCTGTTCGGTTCGGTCTCTCGCGGGACGGCAAGTGCTGACAGCGACATCGACATCCTGGTCGACTTCGACGGACCGGCTACTTCGGAGCGCTATTTCGGCGTGCAATTCCACCTGGAAGACCAACTGGGCCATCCCGTTGACCTGGTGACCGAAAAAGCCTTGCGTAGCGAGTTACGTCCCCTGGTGGAGAGAGACGCCATCCATGTCTGACGAACGCCTCTGGACGCTTTATATAGAAGACATGATCGACTTTGCCGGGAAAGCCATCGCCTATTGCGAGGGTCTGGATAGAGACACCTTTGTTACCGACACCTTGGTCTATGATGCGACGCTGCGTAACCTCGAACTGATCGGCGAGGCGGCGACACGCATTCCAACAGTTGTGCGCGATAGTCATCCGGACATTCCCTGGCGGCAGGTCATAGCGACGCGCAATCGGCTGATCCATGGCTACCTGGGCATCGATGACGACATCCTCTGGAGCATCATCCAGGATGATCTACCAAAGCTTCGAGGGCAGCTCGACGCCCTGAGAGCTGCCATTTGAAATGCCGGATCCTATCGGCGACTGTCCTTCGAGATCCATGACATGGACGTGAGCAAGACCAAGACCAGCTTCTACCGCCGCCTCTATGTGGCCTGGCTGGTAGCCAGCGGTACCGCCACCAGCGTGCCGGCCCTGATGGCGGCTACCGGCATGCCGCGGCGGACGGCCCAGGACACCCTGCTGGCGCTGGCCGATCTGGATATCGACTGCCAGTTCGTGCAGGGCGAAGGTGCCCGCAACAATGCCGGTGGCTACGAGATCCGTGACTGGGGTGCGGTGGACCCGCGCTGGGTCGAGCGGGAGCTGCCGCGGCTCAAGACGGTGCTCGGCTATCCCTGACGGCTAGAAATCCAGCAACTGCACGACGTCATAGGCGGGCGTTTCGTAGGGATGCGCGCCCTTTAACGCCGCTACGGCCTGGCGGGCGATCTGTTCGTCGGCCAGCACCAGCTCCACCCGCCACTCAACGACCTGTTCGAGACTGCCCTGCTCGCCCAGGTGCGGTTGGCTGCCTGGTAGCGGGCGGAACTGGCCGAAGCCCTGGACCTGCCAGCTGCAGCTGTCGTAAAGACCGATGCGGCCGCCGCCTGCGGCGAAGATCGCCTGTTTGACGGCTTCCAGGTGGGAGTCGGGAACGTAGAAGCAGAGTTTGAGCATGCTGGGGGTTCTCTGGTTGAGCGGCCCTCACC
>CAUQPA010000467.1:0-4203 GCA_963519325.1 uncultured Pseudomonas sp.
CGCCAGGGGCGCCTCGAAGGCCACCGCCCGCGCCTGCTGCAGCAGGGCGTCAAGGGCGTCAGGCACCTTGTCGACGTAGGCGCTGGCGAAGCGCTCCAGCGCCGGGCCGCGGCTGGCGCCATCGGCGGCGGTGCGCGCCGCCTGGTCGGCGAAGGTGCGGCTGGCCTCGCCACTGTCCCGAGCGCGCACCTGGGTGGTCTGGATCACGAGGCGCAAGGCGGCGGTATTCATGGCAGGGTCCTGCAGGGATGAGCTGCTTTGGACGTTCCCACCCGAGCCGGGTCACACCGTTCGTCCGGTGCCGGCGGCCCTCAGTGCCGCAACATGAAGGTGTCGTATTCCAGGTCGTCCAGCACCCGGTCCAGGCGGTGCAGGCCGAGCAGCACGCAACAGGCCAGGGAGACGGTGAAGCCGTAGCCGAAGAAGCTCGGGCCCAGCTCGATGCTCAGCAGGGTCAGCGCCAGGTTGAGGCCGAGAAACAGGGTGCAGAGCATCAGCACGGTGTCGCGCCGGTCCAGGTAGAAGAAGACGTTGAGCAGCGCCATGAACACCACCTGGATGCTCACCCCCACCACGTCGATGTAGAACAGCGGCAGGTAGTAGTGCGACATGCCGAGCCAGGCCAGCAGCTGCGGCGCCAGCAGGAACACCAGTACCAGGGTCAGGCCCTGGACCTTGCAGATCTCCAGCAGGCCCTGGCGGATAGCCAGGATCATCTGTTCCTTGAGCTGGCCGATGTGCTGCAGGGTCTCGCCACCGCGGACCGCGTTGAACACCCGTTCGTACCATTCGGCGAAGTCGGTCTCGATGCGCACCAGGAACACCGCCATGCCGGGAATGATGGCGAGGTAGGCGAGGAAGATCGGCAGGTCGTAGAGGATGGAGGCGCGCAGCGGGCCGATGACGGCGTCGGAGGTCAGGGGATCGAACCAGAAGACGAATTTGTCGACCCAGATGCCCAGGTTGTAGAAGAGGCCCGTCACCAGCAGGCTGACGAAGATCTGCTTGCGGTCGAGGAAGTCGAAGGCCACCAGGCGCTCGGCCGGGTACTCGCGGATGATGTCGTAGAGGAACATGAACAGCAGGGCGGCGTGGCCCAGCAGCAGGGCCATCAGCAGGCCGTTCATGCCGAGGAAGCGCAGCACGAAGGCCGCGGCGATCATGATGGCGTAGCCCAGCGTCATCACCACCAGGATGCGGTTGTAGGCCTTCATCCCGGACAGGAAGATGATCACCAGCCAGAGGTCGCAGAGGGTGACGAAGTTGGCCAGCACCAGCAGCCGGTAGGCGAACGGCTGGTCGAACAGCGTCGCCAGCAGCAAAAAGCCCAGTCCGCCGGCCACCAGGGTGACCAGGAGCAGGATGCCTACCAGGTTGGGCAGGATGCTGGCCTGCTTTTCCTCGAACAGCCGGTCGGAGACGAAGCGGGTGAAGTACAGCTGCAGGCCGCCGGTGAGGATCAGCGAGCTGGCCATGAGGTAGGTCACCGTGACCAGGAACTGGCGGATCAGCACGCTGGGGGTGACGATGCCGGTGGCCAGCACGCCGATCAGCATGACGCTGATGATCGACAGGACCCAGGGGCCAGAGCTGATCAGGCCGGCGTAGACGTAGGCGCGCAGGGTGGCGGTGTAGGAGTCGCGCGCGAGGATCTTGCGCAGTTCGAAGCCGATGCCGGCCATGTCAGACGATCCTCCCGATGGCGTCCTGGTAGAGCTCGCGATAGCGTTCCAGCATCAGCGGCTCGGTGTAGTAGCGGTTGACCCGGGCGAGACCGGTGCGCTGCGCGGCCTGCCAGCGGCCAGGGTTGCGCAGCAGGGCGAGGATGGCGCGGGCGGTGGCCTGGGGGTCGGCGATGGCGACCACGCTGCCGCCGGTGCCCAGGGCGCGGTCCTCGGGCGTGGAGCCCTCGATGAGTTCACGGCAGGAGCCGACGTCGCTGCTCACCACCGGCACCCCGGCGGCCCAGCCTTCGAGGATCACCAGTGGCTGGGCCTCGCTGATGGAGGTCAGCACCATCAGCCCGAGCTTGGGCAGGATGTCGCCGATCTTCTGGAAACCGAGGAATTTCACCTTGCCGTCCAGGCCCAGGCTGGTGACCAGGCTGTGGCATTCGGCGGCGTATTCCTCGTCTTCGTCCTCGGGGCCGACCACCCAGGCCTCGGCCTCGGGCATGGCGCTGATCACCCCGCGCATGGCGCGGATGAAGGTCTTGACGTCCTTGATCGGCACCACCCGGCCGAGCAGCCCGACCACCGGCGGCACGCCCTCGGGGCGCCGCTCCAGGGCGTCCTGCCACTGGGTGAGGCTGATGCCGTTGGGGATCACCCGGCAGCGCGTTGGATCGGCGCCGTCCTGGATCTGCCGGCGGCGGTTGCCGTCGTAGAGCGAGATGATCGGGTTGGCGGCCTCGTAGGTGAGCAGGCCGATGCGCTCGAAGAAGCGGATCCACAGCCGGCGGATGTAGCTGACGTCCACGTCCAGGCCGGTGCGCAGGGCCTCGTCCGGGCCTTCGGCGATCCACTTGGCCTGGGCCAGGTCGATCTTGCGCTCCTTGGTGTAGATGCCGTGCTCGCTGAGCAGGAAGTTGCAGCCCCAGCGCCGTTGCAGGATGGCGCCGAGCATGCCGGCGTAGCCGGTGGAGATGGAGTGGATCATCCGCGGACGGGGCAGGCGGCGGGCGGCCTCGGCCAGCATCAGCAAGGGCGCCTGCATGGCGCGCAGGGTCCAGAGGTAGTCGACGAAGGAGGGGTCGGTGCAATAGCGCTCGTAACCCTCAGTGATGGCCTCCCAGCTGGCGCGGCTGTACATGAAGTCGTCCAGGGTCACGCTGCCCTGGGCGAAGGCGTCCACCAGGGCGTCGCCCTGGGCGGCACTGGGATCGTCAGGGTGGTGGAGGAAGGCGTGCAGGTCGCGCAGCAGCTGCACCGGAGCCTGGCGTCTTGGACTGATGGGCGCCGCCTTGGGCACCCAGGACCCGGCGAGGAAGTGTTCCTCGATGTGCACCACGTTGGGTGGGATGGCGTAGTGGCGCTTCTCGTAGTTCTCGCGCTGGCCGCCGATGAAGAACACCGAGAAGGTCAGCTCCGGCAGGCCGAGGATCAGCTGGTTGACCCAGCTCGACACCCCGCCGCGCACATAGGGCCAAGTGCCCTCCAGCAGCAGGCAGACATCGGGGGTGACGGTGGCGGCGGGGGCGTCTTTCATAACCAGTACTTCACCAGGGCGGCAAACGGCGGCCGCTTCTTCAGATCCGCCGGCAGGCTGTCGAGCAGCGCCGGGATGATCTCGTAGTCACGGCGCAGGAAGGCGATCTCGGCGCGGAAGGGCGCCAGCTGGGCCGGTGGTACGCCGGCCGCCTCGGCCGCCTGGAAGAATTCCAGGGCCCGCTCCGGCTCGCCCTGCTCGAGGGCGATGCGCCCGGCCAGGATGCGCAGCTCGTCGTTCTCCTCTCCGGCCAGCGCCAGCTCGATGTGTTCGCGGGCCTGGCCGAGCACGTGGCGCAGGACGCTGCCCTGGGCCAGGCCCAGGTAGGCCAGTTCCCAGTAGCCGCGGGCCAGGGTGCCGTGCAGCGCCGGCTGGCGCTCCGCCGGCGTGCCGGCCAGCTCGCCGAGCTGGGTCTCGATGCGCTGGTTGATCTGGCTTTCCTGCTGGTCGAGCATCGAATAGGCGAGCAGCCGTACGTCGTCGGCCGGATCGCGCAGGGCCAGCTTGAGGATGGGGATGGCGTCGCGCCCCGGCATGCGGCGGGTGGCGAACAGGGCGGTCAGCCGCTTGTCGGTGCTGGGCGCGTGGCGCAGCACGTCCTGCAGGCCGCCGTCGCTGAACAGCATCTCCTCGCGGCGCTCCAGCGGACGGAACGGCAGGTTCGGTACGCTGCGCGCCTCCCAGGCGATCTCGCGTCTCTTGCGCGGCAGGTAGAGCGCCGGGAAGACCGCGGCGATCACCCCGGCCGCGCCCACCAGCGGGATGAAGAAGGCCAGGGCGAAGAGGAACAGCGGACTCCAGGGCAGCGGTCGCTGGTAGCGCCGGGGCAGCAGCAGCCAGGCACCGCCGGCCAGCAGGGCGCTGCCGGCCGCGTGGGCGGTGGCGAAGGCCAGGGCGGCGGCCGCCACCGGCAGGTTGGCGAACAGCAGCGCCCAGCTGCTGGCCTCGAAGGCGAAGGCGCCGCTAAACAGCCACTTGCTGTTCATGCAGGCCACA
>CAUQPA010000468.1:0-4197 GCA_963519325.1 uncultured Pseudomonas sp.
GGGCACGCTGCGAAAGAACCAGATGTAGCCGCCCAGCGGCCAGCGCAGCCAGGCCGGCCCGTGCAGCCGCGCCGAGGCCACCAGGAAGCCCAGCGCCAGGCCGAGCAACCAGGCCAGGCCGCTGAGCTCGACCACGGTGAT
This sequence comes from uncultured Pseudomonas sp., assembly GCA_963519325.1. Classification (GTDB taxonomy): domain Bacteria; phylum Pseudomonadota; class Gammaproteobacteria; order Pseudomonadales; family Pseudomonadaceae; genus Chryseomonas. Next base: position 142 of record CAUQPA010000468.1, read on the forward strand.
GCAGGCCTTCCAGAAGGCCGGCAGAGAGAACAGCGAGAAGAAATAGGGCCAATCGAATTGCATGGGGATCACCAGGCGTCGCCGCCCCGGCCGGGGCCGGGGCGGCGCGGCTCCGCGCTCAGTTCGCCGGGGCGTCTTCCAGGTTGTACTTCTTCAGCAGGGCGGCGTATTCGCCGGAGGCCCGCACCTTGGCGAAGGCTTCTTCGAGGGCCTGCTTCAGGGCCTCGTTGTCCTTGCGCAGGTAGATGCCCAGGGTCTCCTTGTACACCAGCTCCGGCGAGGTGATGCGCACCCGGCCACGGGAGCGCTCGACGATCTGGCTGGCCGCGCCGCCGATCTCCATCTGGGCGTCCACGTTGCCGGCCAGCATGGCCTGGGTCGCCTCGGGCGCGGAGGGGAATTCGCTGACGGCGATGGCGCCCTTGCCCTGGGCCACGCAGTAGTCGGTGGAGAGTTTCTGTAGCTTGGCGACCCAGGTGGTGCCCCGTTGCAGGCCGACCTTAAGGCCGCAGAGGTCCTCCGGCACCTTGGGTTCCTTGGCGGCGCCGGCCTTGGTCATGATGGCCGCGCCGGTGCGCGCATAGGGGATGGCCAGGGCCTGGGCGGTGCGCTCCGGGGTGATGTACATGCCGGAGATCACGGTGTCGAAGTGGTTGGATTTGAGCCCCAGGATCAGCCCGGCGAATTCGGTGTTGACGAAATCGGCCTTGAGTCCCAGTTGCTTGGCCAGGTCGCTGGAAAAGTCCGGATCGGAGCCCACCACCTTGTCGCCGTCGAAGGATTCGAAGGGCGGATAGGTGATGTCCATGCCGACCTTCAGCACGCCGGGGGTGACCGTCTTGACCTCGGCCTGGGCCGCGCAGGCCAGGCTGCCCAGCAGGATGACGCTCAGGGATTTGCGCAGGATGTTCATGGGGATGCTCCGGGGGTTGTCGTTATGGTCAGGCGTGGTTCTTCAAATGGCCGAACGTCGCGGTCTTGCGCGCACGCTCCGGCAGCGCCAGCTCGCCGGCGGCGACCTTGGCGCGCAGATAGCTATAGGTCTGCAGCGCCTGGCTCCACATGTGCTCGCCAATGGCCAGGGCCTCGTAGCCCTCGGCGTCCGCGGCGAACTGCGGCAGCGGTTCGATGCGGGTGTGGTAGTCGCAGGCGTAGAACAGCGGGAAGGAATAGCGCTCGGCCTTGACCTTGCGCACCCGGTGGGCGGTGGCGACGAAGGCGCCGGCGGTCATCACCTCCAGCATGTCGCCGATGTTCACCACCAGGGCGCCGTCCAGCGGCGGGGCGTCGATCCACTGGCCGGCTTCGTTCATCACCTCCAGGCCCGGCTGGTCGGCGAGCAGGATGGTGAAGCACTCGTAGTCGGTATGGGCGCCGATGCCGGGGGCGTCCTCGGCGCTGGCGTCGAAGGGGTAGTGGATCAACCGCAGCTTGGACGGCGGCCGGCTGACCAGGGCATCGAAGGTGTCCTCCGGCAGCTCCAGCGCCAGGGCGAAGCCGCGGAACAGCTGGCGGCCGAGGGCGAAGGCCGCTGCGTAGTAGGCTTGCACCCGCTCGCGAAAACCGGGCAGTGCGGGCCAGGCATTGGGGCCTAGCAGCGGGGTGCCGGCCAGCACCAGAGGATCGTCCGCCGCCACCTCGAAGCCGATATCGAAGGCCTCCTTGTGATCGGGCTTGCCGGTACCGTAGATCTCCTCGCCCTCGGGGACGAAGCCCTTGTGCGAGGCGGAGCTGCCGATGTAGTGGTCCATCTTGGCAGCCAGTGGCTGGGCGAAGTAATCCCGCGCCGCCTGGCGCAGGCCCTCGATCAACGCCGGTGCCAGGCCATGGTTGCGGATGTAGAGAAAGCCCACCTCGCGGGCGGCCTGGCCGAGTTCGGCGGCGACGGCCTGGCGCTGCGCCAGGTCGGGGCTGAACAGCCCGGCGATGTCCACCACCGGGATGGTCTGGAAGGCGGCGGCTTGGGTGTCTGGCATGGCGGGCTCCTTAGCGGTCGTGGAGAAAGCGTTGGAACTGGTCGCGCTGGGTGTCGGCCATCCAGCGATTGAGGTCCCAGAGATCGGCGATGGGCATGCCGGTGAAGGGCAGGCGGAAGGTGTAGCCATCGGGGCCGAATTCGGGGGTGAGAGTGGTCACCGGGTAGCCGCGCTCCTGCTGGGCGCGCCAGACCGCCGCCCATAACCCCTGGTGGAAGGCCAGTTCGCGGGCGTATTCCGGCGCGGCGGGGTGGGGCACCTGGGGGCCCTGGTCGTAGCCGACCCGGGCCTGGATATGGTGGACGCGACCGATGAAGTCGTCGAGGTCGTCGGCGGGATCGTCCAGCAGCCGTTCGCAGCCCACCACCCAGTGGCTGATGTCGGTGGTGAACAGCAATTCGGGCAGCTGGCGCGCCACCTCCAGGGTCACCCAGGGCGTGGCCAGGCAGCGCGCGCGGTGGGTCTCGAAGCTGCACAGGTGACCGCCACGGCGGGCGATTTCCTGAGCCTGGCCGAAGAAGTCCAGCTGCTGGTGGGTGGACCAGCGATCATTGCCGGCCAGCACGTTGACGAAGCGCGGCTCCAGCTCGGCGGCGGCCTCCAGTTGGCGCTCCAGGTCGCGCAGGTGCTCGGCCGGGGTCAGCGCCTGGTCGGGCAGCACCGTGCCGCCGGTGAAGAGGATGGCGATGTAGTCCAGGCCTTCGCCGGCGAGCAGGGCGCCGAATTCGCGGCGCTCGACGCCGCTCTGTGGCAGTCGCGCCTCGATGCCGGCGAAACCTGAGGCGCGGGCCTCGCGACAGGCGCTGGCACGCTGGTCGGCGTAACCCCAGAGGGAGCGGAAGAGGTCGAGTTTCATGCGGGCGACTGCCTCCCAGGTTCGGGCTCGGGGTGATGGCAGTGGCGAGAAGAGAAAGCGGCCGCAGCTCTGCTGGCTAGGTGCCGAGAGCCATCTTGCGACGGGCGGGAGCGCCATTGAATAGGCGGCGGCAAATACTTACTTCAGAAATTTCGCAACTGAAGGCGGGTCGGATGGCGCTTGACGCCACCGGCCTCGTCTGCGCGGCGGCACGCAGCCACGCGCGGATTCGGTCGGCGGGGGCTTGCCGACAGCCCCCGGCCCGGGGCCTAACTCAGCTCAGGCGCCGGGCGAACTGGCCTACCGCGCCGACCACGCGCTGGGCGCCATCCTGGATCTCGGTGATGCGGGTACCGGCGGCGTTGGCCAGTTGCAGGCCCTGTTCCGCCTGGTGCTTGCTCGCCGCCATGTTGGCCACGGCGGTCTGCGCCAGCTGCTGGTTCTGCTGCACCACGCCGACGATTTCCTCGGTGGCCTTGCTGGTGCGACCGGCCAGCTGGCGCACCTCGTCGGCCACCACGGCGAAGCCACGGCCCTGCTCCCCGGCACGGGCGGCTTCGATGGCGGCATTGAGCGCCAGCAGGTTGGTCTGTTCGGCGATGCCGCTGATGGTCTTGACGATGGTGCTGATCACCAGCGACTGCTCGCCCAGGGCCTCGATGCCGTTGGAGGCCACCTGCAGTTCCTCGGCGATCTTGCGCATGACCGACACCGTGTCCTGCACCACCTCCGCCCCGAGGCGCGCGCTTTCGTCGGTCTGCTGGGAGATGTCGAAGGCCACCTTGGCCGCTTCGGCCACCGCCTGCTCCTGCTCCACCTGCTCGGTGATGACGGTGGCGAACTTGACCACCTTGTACAGCTCGCCGCGGGTATTGAGCACCGGATTGTAGGAGGCTTCCAGCCAGACCGTGCGCCCGTGGCTGTCGATACGCTTGAAGCGGCTGGCGATGAATTCACCCCGGTTCAGCCGGGCCCAGAACACCTGGTACTCGGCGGAATTGGCTTCCTCGCTGGTGCAGAACAGGCGGTGGTGCTTGCCCTGGATCTGCGCCAGGGTATAACCCATGCCCTTGAGGAAGCGGTCGTTGGCGGTGAGTACCTCGCCGGCCAGGTTGAATTCGATGACCGCGGTCGAACGCAGCAGGGCGTTGATCAGGCCGGAATGCTCGGTGGAGGTCTCGACCTGCTCGGTGCGGTCGTTGGCATAGCAGATGGTCTTATGAA
>CAUQPA010000469.1:0-4195 GCA_963519325.1 uncultured Pseudomonas sp.
CTGCCCGCTGGTGCGCTGGCACTTCCACAAGGAATACGAGCTGCACCTGATCGTGGCCAGCTCGGGCACCGCCTTCATCGGCGACTACATCGGCAACTTCTACCCGGGCAGTCTGTTCCTGACCGGGCCGCACCTGCCGCACAACTGGATCAGTCGCATCGCCGAAGGCGAGGTAGTGGCCAAGCGCGACATGCTGGTCAACTTCACCGATGAGACGGTCGATAACGCCACCGCGGTATTCCCCGAGCTCAGTGGACTCGCGCCCCTGCTGGAGCGGGCCCGCTATGGCATCGAATTCCACGACCCGCAGTTGATCGTGCGGGCCGAGCAGCTGCTGCAGCACATTTCCGAAAGCGGGGGTGCCACGCGCCTCGGCCATTTCCTGGTGCTCATGGAGGCCCTGGCCACCTCGGAGCGTTACCAGCTGCTATCCGGGGTGGTTGAGCCGGGTACCGCCAGCGAGCAGGCCGTGGACCGGACCAACCGGACCGTGAACTTCATCTTCGATCATTACCAGCGCGACCTCACCCAGGAGGAGGTGGCCGAACACCTGGGGATGACGCCCACCTATTTTTCGCGCTTCTTCCGCCAGGCCACTGGGCGGACCTTCGTCGAGTTCGTCAACAGCCTGCGCATCAGCAAGGCCTGCGAGCTGCTGTCCCACAGCCGCCGACCGGTGACCGACATCTGCTTCGAGGCCGGCTTCAACAACATCTCCAATTTCAATCGGCGCTTCCATCAGCTCAAGGGCATGACCCCGCGCCAGTACCGCACCCTGACGGCCCAGCGGCTGACCGAGCAGAACGCCTGATCGGTCGCCGGACCTTCAGCTCGTTGACGAGGGCGTCCTGAGCGCTCAGCGAGCCGAGGCCACGCTGCCATGCTTTCCCGTTCGTCCTCGGCATGAGCGCCGTTCGATAGTCCGATGGCAAAGTTCGGTTATGATCGAACTACCAACCCTTGCCGATCGAGGAACGTGACACCATGACCGACTCCTACACTCCCCCACGCGTCTGGACGCCCACCACCTCCGGCGGTAACTTCGCCAGCATCAACCGGCCCGTCGCCGGCCCCACCCACGACCAGGCGCTGCCGGTCGGCGAACATCCCTTCCAGCTCTATTCCCTGGGGACGCCCAACGGCATGAAGGTCACCATCCTGCTGGAGGAGCTGCTGGCCCTCGGGCACCGGGAGGCCGAATACGATGCCTGGCTGATTCGCATCGGCGAGGGCGAGCAATTCTCCAGCGGCTTCGTCGAGATCAATCCGAACTCCAAGATCCCCGCCCTGGTGGATCGCCGGGGCGCCGAGCCACTGCGGGTGTTCGAGTCGGGCGCCATCCTGCTCTATCTCGCCGACAGCTTCGGCGCCTTCATTCCCAAGGATCATGCCGGTCGTACCGAGACGCTGAACTGGCTGTTCTGGCAGATGGGCTCGGCGCCCTTCGTCGGCGGCGGCTTCGGGCATTTCTATGCCTATGCGCCGGAAAAGCTCGAATACCCCATCAATCGCTACGCCATGGAAACCAAGCGCCAGCTCGATGTGCTCGACCGCCTGCTGGCCGAGCGTCCCTATGTGGCGGGCGAGGAATACGGCATCGCCGACATCGCCATCTGGAGCTGGTACGGCAACCTGGTGCTGGGCCAGCTCTACAACGCCGCGGAATTCCTCTCGGTGCAGGACTACTCGCACGTGCAGCGCTGGGCCAAGGCCATCGCAGCGCGGCCGGCGGTGCAGCGCGGGCGGCGAGTCAATCGCACCTGGGGTGAGCCGGGCGAACAGTTGGCCGAGCGGCATTCGGCGGCGGACCTGGACTGACACGCCAAAGAAAGCAGCGGGGCCGTTGGGCTTCGCTGCGCTCAACCGCAACCTATCTCGCCACCAGGGCGGTCCCTGGTTGCAGATAGGCGGACCTGAAGCCGGTCTCTGGGTTCGCTAATCGCGGCCATGGCGGTCCGCCGATGCGGCCGCTCCTACGGGCACCCGTAGGTTGGGTTGAGCGCAGCGAAGCCCAACATCGCCTCGGGGCCGGCACTGTTGGGCTTCGACGATGGAGCCGTCTCAACCCAACCCACGGTTTATCGCGGTCATGGCCGCGATGAGACGTGCAAAAACCTGGTGTGGGCCCCTTCCATATTTCCTGCACATTTGCCCCGCAGCCTGACCCCAATCGCAGTCAGGTCTGGCAGGCATGAGCAGGAAATCCCGCATTCTCGTCGTTATCGTCTTGGCCGGCGTCGCCCTGGCGCTGGGACTCAAGCTGCATGGGCGCGCCACCGATACCGGCAGCACCGCCCATGGCAGCCATGGCGGTCACGCCTGGGCTAACGCTGCGGGGCCGGGGCAAACCCTCACCGTGGCGGTGGCCGAGGCCGGGCATGCCGACGTACCGGTCACCCTTACCGCCCTGGGCACCGTGGTAGCCAATGCCAGCGTCACGGTGACCACCCGGGTCGCCGGCCAGCTGGAGCAGGTGTTCTTCACCGAGGGCCAGCGGGTAAAGCAGGGCCAGTTGCTGGCACAGATCGATCCACGGCCCTACCAGGCCACCCTCGACCAGTACCGTGGCGACCTGGCGCAGAACCAGGCGCTACTCAAGAGCGCCCAGCTGACGCTGGAACGCTATCGGCGCCTGGTGGCCAAGGACTCCCTCGCCAAGCAGGAACTGGATACCCAGGTCGCCACCGTGGGCCAATACCAGGGCGCCGTGCAGGCCGACCAGGCGCAGATCGCCGCCGCCCAGCTGAACCTGCAATATGCCCGCATCGTCTCGCCGATCGCCGGCTATGCCGGCCTGCGCCTGGTCGATGCCGGCAACTACCTGGCCGCCGGCGACACCACCGGCATCGTCAGCATCACCCAGACCGATCCCATCGCGGTGACCTTCAGCCTGCCCCAGGCGACGCTGGCCACCCTGTTGCCCAAGGTCCGCCAGGGCCAGGGGCTGGCGGTGACCGCCCTGGACCAGTTGGGCAGTACGCCCCTGGCCGAGGGCAGCCTGAAATTCATCAGCAACGAGATCGACACGGCCACCGGCAGCATCAAGCTCAAGGCGGTGTTCGCCAATCCGGACGAGAAGCTCTATCCGAACCAGTTCGTCAACGTACGCCTGCAGACCGACACCCTGAAGAACGCCGTGGTGGTCCCCGCTGCCGCCGTGCAGCTGGGCAGCGACGGCAGCTTCGTCTATGTGGTGGGGGCCGGAGACAAGGTCGAGCGGCGCGGCGTGACCCCGGGGCCGGCGCTAGGCGACCGGGTGGCCATCACCCAGGGGCTGCAGGGCGACGAGCGGGTCGTCACCCGTGGCATCGACCACCTGCGCGACGGCGCCCAGGTCCGGGTGGAAGCCACCCCGGCGGCGGACGCCAGCCGATGAATCCGTCGCGGCTGTTCATCCAGCGGCCGGTGGCCACGGTGCTGCTGATGGTGGCGGTGCTGTTCGCCGGCATCCTGGGCTATCGCCTGCTACCCATCTCGGCACTGCCGGAGGTGGACTATCCCATCATCCAGGTCACCACGCTCTATCCCGGGGCCAGCGCCAAGGTGCTGGCCACCGCGGTGACCGCCCCGCTGGAGCGCCAGCTCGGGCAGATGGCGGGCCTGGCGCAGCAATATTCCACCAGCTCGGCCGGGGCTTCGGTGATCACCCTGAAGTTCGATCTCAGCCTGTCGCTGGACGTCGCCGAGCAGGAGGTGCAGGCCGCGATCAACGCCGCCAACAGCTACCTGCCGAGCAACCTGCCCAATCCGCCCACCTACAAGAAGGTCAATCCGGCCGACGCCCCGGTGCTGACCCTGGCCGCTACTTCGGACAGCCTGCCGCTGACCCAGGTGCAGGACCTGGTCAACACCCGCCTGGCGCTGAAGCTGGCGCAGATCTCCGGGGTCGGCCTGGTGACCCTGGCCGGCGGCCAGCAGCCGGCGGTACGCATCGACGCCAACCCCAAGGCCCTGGCCGCCCATGGCCTGACCCTGGAGGACGTCTATACGGTGGTCAACGCGGCCAACGTCAACGGCTCCAAGGGCGGCTTCGACGGCCCCGACCATTCCATTACCATCGACGCCAACGACCAGTTGCGCAGCGCCGCCGAGTACGGCGACCAGGTGCTCACCTACGAGAACGGCGCGGCGCTGCGCCTAAAGGACGTCGCCACCACCAGCGAGCCGCCGGAGAACGCCTACCACCACGCCACCG
>CAUQPA010000470.1:0-4169 GCA_963519325.1 uncultured Pseudomonas sp.
TTCGAGGTGATCTCCAAGCCCTATCTCCCCAACGATCTGGCACGCTAGGTACGCCGGGTACTGGATGGCCCGAACGGCATTGCCTGAGCGAGCCGGAGGGCGAAGGCCGTTCGCACAGCCGCGGTGGGTGCGCCAGGGTGGCTTGGCGCGACCCGGCGTATTAGACTGACGATTAATGCGGCGCGGGTCCTTACCTTTACCCCTCCTGCCGCCGTCCTCCGGCCAAGCTCCAGCGGGTCTACACGGCATCGTCGCCGGTGGCGACCCTTCACCCAGGGTCTCGCCACCAGGTGTTTCCTGCCCCTTTCGTTTCCGCCGCGAGGTCCGGTCATCCATGAACTCCCCCAGCCAGGCAATTATCGCGACCGGCAATGCCGGTCTGGACGGGGTCCTGCGCGGTGGCCTGCCGAAAGATCGCCTCTACCTGCTGGAAGGCACCCCAGGCTCGGGCAAGACCACCCTGGGCCTGCAGTTCCTCTTCGAAGGGGTCCGCCAGGGCGAGTCGGTGCTCTACATCACCCTCTCGGAAACCAGCGAAGAATTGCAGAGCGTGGCCGAATCCCACGGCTGGAGCCTGGAGGGCGTGCACCTGTTCGAGTTGTCGGCTGCCGACGCGGTACTCGGCGGCGCGCAGGAGCAGACCATCCTGCACCCCTGGGAGTCGGAACTGGGCGACACCATTGAGCTGATCCAGGCGCGGGTGGATCAGCTCAAGCCCAGCCGCCTGGTGTTCGACAGCCTGTCCGAGATGCGCCTGCTGGCCCAGGACCCGCTGCGCTATCGGCGCCAGGTGCTGGCGCTCAAGCATTTCTTCGCCGGGCGCGGCCTCACCGTGCTGCTGGTGGATGACCTGACCACCAATGGCGGCGAGCGCGACAATCACCTGCACAGCCTCTGCCATGGCGTCCTGACCCTGGAACGCCTGACCCTGGATTTCGGCGCCGCGCGCCGGCGCCTGCAGGTGCAGAAGCTGCGCGGCGTGGACTTCATCGCCGGCTATCACGACTTCACCATCCAGCGTGGCGGCCTGGAAGTCTATCCGCGCATGATCGCGGCGGGACGCCACCAGGACTTCGCCGGCGAACCCGTAGCCAGCGATATCCCCGACCTGGACGCCCTGCTGCATGGCGGGCCGCTGCGTGGCACCAGCACCCTGATCACCGGCCCTGCCGGTACCGGCAAGACCACCCTGGCCCTGCAGTACGTGGTGGCCGCCTGCGCCCGGGGCGAGCGCTGCGCCGTCTATGAATTCGACGAGCGCATCGGCACCCTGTTGAAGCGCGCGGAAAGCATGGGGATGCCGCTACTGCGCTATATCGATGACGGCCTGCTGGTGGTCCACCAGATCGATCCCGCCGAGCTCTCTCCCGGCGAATTCGCCTGGCGCGTGCGGCGGGACGTCGAGGAGCACGACTGCCGCCTGCTGGTGCTGGACAGTCTCAATGGCTACCTCGCCGCCATGCCGCAGGAACAGCAGCTGATCCTGCAGATGCACGAGCTGCTCTCCTACCTCAGCCAATCCGGGGTGGTGACCTTTCTCCTCAATCCCCAGCACGGCCTGGTCGGTTCGATGACCACCAATCTCGATATCTCCTATATCTCCGACACTGTGGTACTAATTCGCTTCTTCGAAGCCCACGGGCGCCTGCGCAAGGCGATTTCCATCCTCAAGCACCGCGGTGGCGGTCACGAGGATGCGATCCGGGAACTGCGCATCGATACCCGAGGTATCCGGGTGGGCCAACCCCTGGTGGAATTCCGCGGCGTGCTCACCGGTACGCCAGAATATTTCGGTGCCACCCAACCCCTGATGGAACAGCGCGATTGACCGAGACAGCGTCGCCGTCCTGCGAGCTCATCATCTGCGCACCGCTGCGGGGCGACGCAGCCAGCCTGCAGCGGCTATTCACCCAGGGCTACCACACCCGCTACCTGAGCAGCCTCGACGAGGTGGCGGCCGCCCTGGGCGAGGAGACCGGGATCATCGTGTTCACCGAGGAAGCCCTGCGGCAGAACATGGGTGCCCTGAGCGGGGCGCTGGAGCGACAGCCGACCTGGTCGGATATCCCCCTGGTGCTGCTGGCCTCCGACGCCAAGCGCTCGGGCCGGGGCAACGATCTGCTGCGCCGGCAGTTGCCCGCGGCGGCGACCAACGTGGTCATCCTGGAGCGCCCCCTGAGCGGCGCTTCCCTGCTCAGCAGCGTCGCCGCCGCCTGGCGTTCGCGGCTGCGCCAGTTCGAGATGCGCGATCGCCTCAGCGAACTCGCCCAGGAACGCGAGCGCATGCAGACCCTGCTGGAGAACCTGCCGGTCGGGGTGTGCTTCATGGACCGGGAAGGCCGCATCCTGGTCAGCAACCCCTTCTACGAGCAGCATGTACCCGGGCAGCACATTCCCTCCCGGCAACCCCGGGAAGCGGCGCGCTGGGCAGCACTCGACAGTGCCGGCCAGCTGCTGCCGCCCGATCAGTTCCCGGGCGCACGGGCCTTGCGGGGTGAGCGGGTCAGGGGCCAGGACTTCTATCACACCACGCCGGACGGCGCGGAATCCTGGCTGCGCGTGAGCGCGGTGCCCCTGCATGACGATGCCCAGCAGATCATCGGGGCGACCACGGTGATCGCCGACATCAGCGACGAGAAGCGCGCGGAACTGGCCTTGCGCCGCTTCAACGAAGAGCTCGAGTCCCAGGTGCAGGAGCGCACCCGGACCCTGGCGCTCACCCTCAGCGAGTTGCAACGGGAAACTGCCGAGCGCAGCCGCGCCGAGGAGCAGTTGCGCCAGTCACTGAAGATGGAAGCGGTCGGTCAGCTCACCGGGGGTATCGCCCACGACTTCAACAACATGCTGACCGGGGTACTGGGCGCCCTGGACCTGATGAGGATCAAGGGCAAGGGCCAGCTGGAGGGCCTCGAGCGCTACATGGAAGCGGCCCAGCATTCGGCGCACCGGGCGGCCGCCCTCACCCAGCGCCTGCTGGCCTTCTCGCGCCGGCAGTCGCTGGAATCGCGGCCGATGTCCGCCAACGAACTGATCCTGGCGCTGCATGACCTGCTGCAACGCACCGTCAGCGAGCAGATCTCGGTGACGCTGGAATTGGGCGCCGACTTGCCCTGGATCCTGGCCGATGCCAACCAGCTGGAAAACGCCCTCCTTAACCTGGTGATCAATGCCCGCGATGCCATGCCGGACGGCGGGTTCATCACCCTCGCGACCACCCTGGTGACCTGCAGCGAACAGGGGCCCGAGGACGATGCCCTGGCCCCGGGTGACTATGTCTGCATCGAGGTCCGGGATACCGGGACGGGGATCCCGGAACGGTTGCTGGACAAGGTGCTCGAACCCTTCTTCACCACCAAGCCCCAGGGCCAAGGCACCGGCCTGGGCCTGTCGATGGTCTATGGCTTCGCCCGGCAGAGCAACGGCCGCCTGACCATCGCCAGCGATGCGACGGGGACGCGGATCTGCGTCTACCTGCCGACGGCGGAGCAGCGACGCGAATCGCCGCGAACCGCGCCTAGCGAATTCACCCCCGGCGCCGGGGAGACCATCCTGCTGGTGGAAGACGACGATGCCGTGCGGCTGGTCAACCAGGAGGCGCTGGAAGCTCTGGGCTATCGAGTCTGGAGTGCGGCCGAAGGCAAGGCCGCGCTGCGTCTGGTGGAGCAGTTGCCGCAGCTGGACCTGCTGGTGACCGATGTCGGCCTGCCGGGCCTGAATGGTCGCCAGCTGGCGGAGGTGATCCAGCAGCTCAGGCCACGCTTGCCGGTGCTCTTCCTCACCGGCTATGCCGAAGGCGCCCTGAGCAGGACGGCTTTCCTGGGTGGTAACATGGAGCTCATGACCAAGCCCTTCACCCTGGACCAGCTGGCCGCGCAGGTGGCCGCCATGCTGTCCGGGTCAGCCCGGCGGGTGACGGCGCCCTCCTGAGGTCGCCCGCGCGCCATCGACTCAGCAAGGACCTTATGACCGCCCAGATCCGCCCCGCCCGTCGCGCAGACGCGGCCCGTATCCATGCCCTCATCGTCGAACTGGCCGACTACGAGAAGGCCGTTCATGAAGTGCTGGCCAGCCCGGCGCAGATCGAGGCGACACTATTCGCCACCGATACGCCGACCCGCGCCCTGGTCGCCGAGCACGACGGCCAGGTGGTGGGCTACGCCGTGTATTTC
>CAUQPA010000471.1:0-4166 GCA_963519325.1 uncultured Pseudomonas sp.
GGCCCAGGTCCTGGAAGGCGACGTTGTCGTCGGGGTAGGGCACCACCTGGACGTTGTCGAAGGGATAGCTCAGCGGCTGGTCTTCCTGGCCCTCGATGGTCAGGTCCTTGTTCAGGTAGCTCTCGTAGGAAGAGGCGCTGGTGACGCCGACCTTCTTGCCCGAGAGATCCTTGGCGCCATGGATGCGGTCGTCACCAGCGTTGACCAGGATCACCGCTGGCGAGGCGTAGTAGTTGACCGGGAAATCGAACACCTGGGCGCGCGCCTGGCTGGGGGTCATGGAGCAGATGCAGACGTCGTAGCGGCCGCTCCAGCGACCAGCAGCGATCACGTCCCAGGACGGCGTCTCCAGGCGCAGCTTGACGCCCAGCTTGTCGGCCACGGCCTTGGCCACGTCCACGTCGAAGCCTTCCAGCTGATTCTGGGCATTGAGCTGGGAGAAGGGCGGATAGCTTTCCATGAGCACGTTGACCAGCTCGCCCTTGGCCTTGATGCGATCCAGGGTGGCACCGGCCGAGGCCGAGGTGGCGACCAGCGCCAGGGTCAGGCCTAAGGCCGATAGCAGAGCGGTTCTCATGAGGGCGTCCTTTGCAAAGGTAGACAGGGCCTGGTATTAGAGAGATATGAGAACCGATATTGAACTCTGTTTTAGTTATAAGGAAAAGTGAAATCCCTCTATGGCCAAGATGAATCTCGTTCTTCTCGACGGTGGCATGGGGCGCGAGCTACAGCGGCGCGGGGCGCCTTTCCGGCAGCCGGAGTGGTCGGCCCTGGCGCTAAGCGAGGCGCCGGAGCAGGTGGAGGCGGTGCATCGTGCCTATATCGAGGCCGGCGCCCAGGTGATCACCAGCAACAGCTATGCGGTGGTGCCCTTCCATATCGGCGAGGCGCGTTTCGCCGCCGAAGGTGAAGCCCTGGCTGCGCGGGCCGGGCAACTGGCGCGGCAGGCGGTGGTGGCCAGCGGTCAGCCGGTGCGGGTGGCGGGATCCCTGCCGCCGCTGTTCGGCTCCTATCGGCCCGACCTGTTCGAGCCGGCGCGGGTGGACGAAGTCCTGCAGCCGCTGATCCGCGGCCTGGCGCCCCATGTCGATCTCTGGCTGGCGGAAACCCAGAGTTCGCTGGCCGAGGTACGCGCCATCGCCGCCGGGCTGCCGGACGATGGCAAGCCGCTGTGGCTGTCCTTCACCTTGAAGGACGAGGAGGTGGACGAGGTGCCGCGGTTGCGGTCGGGCGAACCGGTGGCCGAGGCCGCGCAACTGGCCGTGGAACTGGGCGCTGGAGCCTTGCTGTTCAACTGCAGCCAGCCCGAGGTGATGGCCGCGGCCCTGGATACCGCACGCCAGACCTTTGCTGCCGCGGGTATCGAGATTCCCTTCGGTGCCTATGCCAACGCCTTCCCGCCCCAGCCGGAAGAGGCCACCGCCAACGACGGCCTGGACCCGCTGCGCCCCGACCTCGACCCGCCCGGCTACCTGAGCTTCGCCCAGGACTGGCAGGCGCGTGGCGCGAGCCTGATCGGTGGCTGCTGTGGGATCGGCCCGGAACACATCGCCGTGCTCGACCAGCGGCTACGCGGCTGACGCCAGTCGTAAAAAAGCGGACAGCGCCCTGGGCCCTGTCCGCTTTTTTCTTGCCGCCAGACGCCGCTCAGACCTGCGCCTGGCCGCCGTCGGCGAACAGCTCGGCACCGTTGACGAAGCTGGAATCGCTGGACGCCAGGAACAAGGCGACCTGGGCGATTTCCTCCGGCTCACCGACCCGGCCCAGGGGGATCTGGCTGGCCAGATGGTCCAGCAGGCCCTGTTGCTGGGCGGCATCCAGGCCGGCCAGTTCCACCAGGCCCGGGGTGCGGGGGGGGGGGGGGGGGGGGGTGTTGCGGCGCCGCCCGCCCCCCTGCAGCACCCGGACCCCGGGGCGCGGGCCGGCCCCCACGGCGGCCTTTGACGCGGCATAGACGCTGAAGGCCGGGGTGCCGGTGCTGGCGGCGGTGGAACCGGCGAGGATGACCGAGGCCTGGTCCGCCAGCAGCGGCAGGGCCTTCTGCACGGTGAACAGCGTGCCCTTGACGTTGCGGTCGAAGGTATCGTCGTAGTGAGCCTCGGTCACCTCGGCGAGCGGCAGCAGGCTGCCGCCCCCGGCGTTGACGTAGAGCACATCGAGTCGTCCGTGCTCGCGGCGGATGCGCTCATAGAGGGCATCGAGCTGGTCCAGGCGGGATGAGTCCACGGCGATGCCGGTGGCGTTGCCGACCTGGGCGACGGCGGCGTCCAGTTCCGCCTGCCGCCGCCCGGTCAGGATGACGTGGGCGCCCTGCTGGGCGAAGAGCTTGGCGGTGGCCAGGCCGATACCGCTGGTGGCGCCGGTGACGAGGGCGATCTTGTCTGCAAGCTTGAGGGTCATGTCGATTCTCCACGAGGTTGTGTTCAGGTGGAGTCAGCCTATCGACCTGGCCTTCCGTCCAAAATAGAATTGTTGGCAAGTCATCGTTGCAGAAATGAAATGAGCAGATTGCCGGATTTCGAGGGCTTGGCGCTGTTCGCCAAGGTGGCCGAGGAGGGCTCCTTCGCTGCCGCCGCACGCGTGCTGGGGGTATCGGTGGCCACCGTCTCGCGGGCGGTGGCACGGTTGGAGGAGCGGCTGGGCAGCCGCTTGCTCAATCGCACCTCGCGTCAGCTGTCGCTGACCGAATTCGGCCGTGAATTGGCCGTCCGGGCTGGCGAGCTCTATTGCCAGGCGGAAGCGATGGAGAGCGAAGCCCAGGCGCGCGCGGTCCAGCCGCGCGGCCAGGTACGCCTGGCGGTGCCCATGGCCTTCGGCCTGCGCTGGGTCGCGCCGCTGTTGCCCGACTTGCTGCGCCGCTATCCGCAGCTGACGGTGGATCTGCACCTGTCCGACGCCACCGTGGATCTGGTGGCGGAGGGTTTCGACGCCGCCCTGCGCATCGCTGCCTTGCCCGACTCATCGCTGGTCGCCCGGCGTCTCTGTGCGGTCAGCCAGCTGCTGGTGGCGGCGCCGGCGTATCTGGCGCACCGCGGCCACCCTGGCCATCCCGCCGAGCTGACCGAGCATGCCTGCCTGAGCTACGCCTACCGGGCGCGCAGCCAGGTGTGGCGCTTCACCCACGCCGACGGTCGCGAGGAAAGCGTGCTGCCCCGCGGCCCCTTGCGCGTCACCAATTCCGACGCCCTGCTACCGGTATTGCTGGAAGGCCTGGCCGTCGCCGAGCTGCCGGAGTTCATCGCCAGCGAATACCTGGCCGACGGCCGCCTGGTACGGTTGCTGCCGGACTGGCGCCTGACCCGTGGCGGACTCTATTTCGTGACGCCCTCGGCGCGCAGCCGGCCCACCAAGATCCAGGTGCTCCTGGATTTCTTCGTCGAGCATCTGAGTGCACCCCGCTGGCAGCTGGACGAATCGCACGGGTCCGTGGCGGCTTCGTGATAGCCCGCACCCTCCGCTGGCCACCACGCAAGGCTGGCGAAAGGTTGACCTCTTAGGATCCTCGCAAGACCCGCCCCCGTGAGCGGGCGACGTGCCTACAAAAATAACCAGGATCCTTGCCATGTCGTACCTGTCCCCCCGGGCGTCGCTGCACGCCTCCGTCCCCTGGATTTTCGCCCTCACCGCGCCCCAGTGCCGCGGCTGAACCCTCTCCCTTTCGCGAAATTTCCAGAGGTATTCCCATGCTGACTTTCCTCGGCTTTGCCATGGTCATGACCTTCATGTACCTGATCATGACCAAGCGCCTGTCACCCTTGATCGCCCTGACCATGGTGCCGATCGCCTTCGCCGTGCTGGCCTGGGCGCTGTCCAGCGAATTCGCCAGCCTCGGCCACGTCAAGCTCGACGCCCTCGGCCCGATGATGCTCGACGGTATCCGCAAGCTGGCACCCACCGGCGTGATGCTGCTGTTCGCCATCCTCTATTTCGCGGTGATGATCGACACCGGCCTGTTCGATCCGGCGGTGCGCTGGATCCTCAAGCTGGTCAAGGGCGATCCGCTCAAGGTGGCCCTGGGTACCGTGTTCCTGACCCTGGTGGTGTCCCTGGACGGCGACGGCTCGACCACCTACATGATCTGCGTGGCCGCCATGTTCCCGCTGTACAAGCGCCTGGGCATGAATCCGCTGATCATGACCTGCCTGATGCTGCTCTCCCGCGCGGAG
>CAUQPA010000472.1:0-4165 GCA_963519325.1 uncultured Pseudomonas sp.
CCGCAGGGTGTTGGTCAGGTCGATGAGCCGCACCGTACCCTGTTCGGCCCCTGGACGCAGGCCATTGCCGCTGCAGTGGCTGCGCACGGCCTCCTGGGCATCGGGATAGCCCAGCACCCTGGCCACGTCGCGGCAATCGAACCAGAGCTGTCCATCGACGAATTGATAGAGCCGCAAGGGGCGACCGGCATAGTGCATGAGCTGAGGGGTAGGCATTCCATTACCTCCGTACCGGCAACAGCGCGCAAAGTTAGCTGCTGATCGCAGGGTGCTTACGGCTGAAGCGCCGCTGTCGTCCTGGTAGGCGTGAATGAAATCACAAATCTCATTTTTCCTGCAAATCAAGGTTCAAACCGGGACGGAAGTGGACTTTAACGTCCCTCTCCATGAATGACAGATCCGACTTCGCCCAGCGCCTGCGTGCCGCCCTGCTCGCCGCCGGCTATCCCGACCGCCCCGCCGTAGTGGAGCGGGAATTCAACTCGCGCTACTGGGGCCGCTCCGTGACCTTCCAGGCGGTATCGCGCTGGTTGAGCGGCAAGTCCATCCCTACCCAGGACAAACTCCAGACCCTCGCCCAGTGGCTGCAGATCGATCCCCAGGTGCTGCGCTACGGCGAACAGGCCCTGGCGACGATCCGCGAACCCCGGGGCAACTGGGAAGCCCCCGAACACTATCCCGAACGCGAGGCCATCGAAGCCTTTCTGAAACTCCCGGACGAGCAGCGCAAGGTCGTACGGGACGTTATCCAGGCCTTCGCCAAGGCCGCTGAATCGCCACCGACGGTGAAGGGCGGCAAAGGGAAGGCTTGATTGGGGCGAGGCCCGGTAGCTGCTCAGTGAGCGCCAGCTTGACCGGCGTTGGGCTTCGCTCCGCTTAGTCCACCTACGTGTAGAAGCTGCCCTTTCCCCTTACGCTTGGCCTGGAAGGTCAGGAGGTTTTCTGCGGAACCTGCCAGTCAGGCCGTTCGAGAGCTTCCAGCAGCGGCCCGAGGCCGGTCGAGCTTGGCGCCCGCGCACGCGCGGTGCGGGCGTCCAGCCAGGGATAGTCCAGGGCTTGCAGCCAATCCAGCAGGGGTTGCAGGTCCTGCGCTGGCGCAACGTCCATCCGTTCGATGGTGATCGTCAGCTGGGATACCCGGCCGGACGCTGGATCGAACCGCTAGAGGTACTCCCCATAGCCAATGCGCACCTCGCCCGTCTCCTTCAGCGACATGCCCACCAGCCAGTGGCAGTCATGGGCGAGGGCTCCCTCTCGCGGCGGTTCGCCGAGGCAAAAGGTGTAGATGTTTTCGTAGGTCTGGTTGAAGCGACGGACCAGGGTCTCGGCGATGGCCGCGATGCCCGCGAGTTCGGTGGGGAAGGAGATGGTGCTGGTGAGCACCGCCATGTTGACCGTCGCGTCCGGGGTGAAGGCCTGGCGTAGCAGGTCGGGTCGATTGCCGTCCTTGGCCCTGATATAGGACTCGATGGCGTGGCGGTGGGTTGGCATCTGGTCTACTTCCTTGGTTGGCGCCCGTGGGCGGCTCGCTGCCCGCTCAGCAGCCAGTAGAGGCTGGCGTGAGCGGGCAGTCAAGCGACCTGCTTGGCCGGAGGCGCTGCTGGAAGGGGACTTACGGCGGGCAGCGTCGCCTGGCTCCAGGGATCAGGGCGCGGCCAGGGTCTTGCCGTGTCGATCCACGATCACGCCGGGCAGGTCGTGGCTGAGGGTATCCCCTTCGCGATAGTGCACCACCGAGCGGATCGCTTCGCCGCGCTTGAGGAGGTCGAAGGCGACGTTCAGGGCTTCGTGCCCCATGTTGTGGGTGATGTAGGGATCGACATTGATCTCGCCACGCAGCCATTCGTCCACCATCTGCGGCAGTCCGCTGCGGCCGAGGACGCCACCGAAGGCCGATCCCCGCCAGACGCGACCCGTCACCAGCTGGAAGGGGCGGGTGGCGATTTCCTCACCGGCGCCGGCCACGCCGATGATGACGCTTTCGCCCCAGCCCTTGTGGCAGCACTCCAGGGCCGCGCGCATCAGCTTGACGTTCCCGACGCATTCGAAGGAGAAGTCCACGCCGCCATTGGTCATCTCGACGATGACCTGCTCGATGGGCGCCTTGAAGTCATGGGGATCGAGGCAGTCGTGCGCACCCAGGGCGCGTGCCAGGGCGAACTTGGCCGGATTCACGTCGATGCCGATGATGCGGCCGGCGCCCTGCAGGACCGCGCCCTGGATCACCGCCATGCCCACCGCCCCTAGGCCGAACACGGCCACGGTATCGCCAGGCCGTACCTTGGCGGTGTTGCGCACCGCGCCGATGCCGGTGGGGATGGCGCAGCCCATGATCGAGGCCTTGGCCAGCGGTGCCTCGCGGCTGATCTTGGCCACGGCGATCTCGGGCAGCACCGTGTATTCGCTGAAGGTGCTGGTGCCCATGTAGTGGAAGATCGTCTTGCCCTTGTAGGAGAAGCGACTGGTACCGTCCGGCATCAGGCCTTCGCCCTGGGTCTTGCGGATGCTCTGGCTGAGGTTGGTCTTGCCCGACTTGATGTAGGGGCAGTTCGGATCCTCCGGGGTATAGAGGGGAATGACGTGATCGCCTGGCTGCACGGAGGTCACGCCGCGTCCGACCTCTTCGACGATGCCGCAGCCTTCGTGACCCAGGATGCAGGGAAAGCGGCCCTCGGGGTCGCGTCCCGACAGGGTGAAGACATCGGTGTGGCAGAGGCTGGTGGTGACGATACGCACCAGCACCTCGCCGTCTTTCGGACCTTCGAGGTCCACTTCTTCGAATTCCAGAGGCTGGTTGGGTGCCCAGGCGATGGCTGCTCGTGTCTTCATGGCGCTGTCCTGTAAGTGTTATAATGTAACGATATTCAGCTTACCGACTGCCTGTGAGGAGGAGCGAGGCCAGGAGCGGAGCTTGGCGCGGAACGACGGAACCTTGTCCGTTTCTGCGCCCTAGCGGAGGCGTCTGCCCGGCCAGGGGTATGGATACGCAACGGAGCTACCGGACGCAGCGCGTCGATATCGTCATCTACCCGGGCTTCAAGGCGCTCGAGGCGACCAGCGCCCTCACGGTCTTCGAGTACGCCAACGCCAAGCGGCTGGAGGTAGGCCTGCCGCCGGCCTACGAACTCCGCCTTTGCGCACCCGATCCCGGCATGATCCCGTCTGATACCCAGATCGTGTTGGAGGCCCGACACGGACTGGCACTGGAGGCGGACATCGCCTTGATCGTCGGCGCCCGCGACATCGACCGGGCCCTGGCCGAGCAACCACGTCTGGTGGACTGGAGCCGGCGCCTGGCCCAGCGGGCAGCGACCCTGGTCGGGGTGTGTTCGGGAGCCTTCTTCCTGGCCGAGGCGGGGCTGCTGGATGGCCAGCGCGCCACCACCCATTGGCGCCTGGCGAACGGCCTGGCCCAGCGCTATCCACGGATCGACGTCGTCGAGGACGCCATCTTCCTGCAGGCCGGACGGCTCTGGACCTCGGCGGGCGTCACGGCGGCGCTCGACCTGGGGCTGGCGCTGGTCGAGCGGGACCTGGGCCTGGACCTGGCCCTGGCGGTGGCGCGGGACCTGGTGGTCTACCTCAAGCGCCCGGGCGGGCAGTCGCAATTCAGCCACTTCCTGCACAGCCAGATGACCCAGCATGCGGGGGTACGGCAGCTACAGGAATGGATCCTGAGCAACCTCGACCAGCCCCTGAGCCTGGCCGTCTTGAGTGACCGAGCGGCCATGAGCCCGCGCAACCTGGCGCGGGTCTTTCGCCGCGAGACCGGCAGCTCACCGGCGGAGTTCGTGGAGCGCGGGCGTATCGAGCTGGCGCGGCGACTGCTGGAAGAGGGCAAGGCGCCGCTCAAGCAGCTCGCCCAGCGCTGCGGCTTCAGCTCGGACGACCACCTGCGCCGGGTCTTCCAGCGGCAGCTGGGCGTCACGCCCAGGGCCTACCAGCAGCGTTTCGGGCGAGGAGCCGAGGCGCATTGCGAGCTTTAAGCTGCACGCCTGGCGGCGCGAAGGAGCCACTCCAGAGTGGGGAATAAAGCCCTAGCCAAATGAAAAACGCCCCGACCTCACGGCCGGGGCGTTCGCTCAGCTACCTAGGCTATCCAATCAGACGGCCGCGCTGCGTTCCTTGATGTCCTGGTGCAGGATGCGGTCGTTCTCGGAGTAGT
>CAUQPA010000473.1:0-4157 GCA_963519325.1 uncultured Pseudomonas sp.
AGCCAGAGGTAGTCGAAGGCCCGGCGGCAGCGGCCGTCGGTGCGGAGGCCGAGTCCGAACAGCCGGTCGACGAGCCTCCGGCCGCGCCCGCCATCGCCGCGCCTGTCCCGGTCATGGAGGCACCGACGACGCCTGCCGCGCCCGTCGCGCCGCTGCCGTTCGTCCAGCGCCTGCAACAGATCCGCCAGCAGGCGGTGCAGCGGCGCTCGTCCCAGGAACTGGTACGGGTACCCGCCACGCTGCTGGAACAACTGGTCAACCTGGCCGGCGAGACCTCGATCTTCCGGGGGCGCATCGAGCAGCAGGTCAACGATATAGGCACCACCCTGGGCGAGATGGAAGCCACCATCGAGCGGGTCCGCGATCAGTTGCGGCGCCTGGACACCGAGACCCAGGCGCAGATCATCAGCCGCCATCACGAAGACGTCGATCGCGCGGGCTACGAGGATTTCGATCCACTGGAGCTGGATCGCTATTCCCAGCTGCAGCAGCTGTCCCGGGCGCTGTTCGAATCGGCTTCCGACCTGTTGGACCTGAAGAACACCCTGGGCCAGCGCAACCGCGACGCCGAGACCCTGCTGCTGCAACAGGCGCGGGTCAACACCGAGCTGCAGGAAAGCCTGATGCAGACGCGCATGGTGCCTTTCGAGCGCATGCTGCCACGCCTGCACCGGGTGGTGCGCCAGGTGAGCGGCGAACTGGACAAGCCGGTCGAGCTACGGGTCGGCAACGCCGAAGGTGAGCTGGACCGTACCGTGCTGGAACGGATCATTCCGCCGCTGGAGCACATGCTGCGCAACGCCATCGACCACGGCGTCGAGGACGCCGCCGGGCGCCAGCGCGCCGGCAAGCCGGCCGAGGGTGTCATCAGCCTGGATCTGCGGCGCGAGGGTGGCGACATCATCCTGACCCTGGCCGACGACGGTCGGGGCATCGATCTGGCGGCCGTCCGCCGCAAGGCCGTCGAGCGCGGCCTGATGGCGGAAGGCATCGATCTGCCCGACCACGAGGTGCTGCAGTTCATCCTCGAGTCAGGCTTCTCCACGGCGCCCACCGTGACCCAGATTTCCGGGCGGGGCGTGGGCATGGACGTGGTGCACCAGGAGGTCAAGCAGCTCGGCGGCACCATGGACATCCACAGCGTGCCGGGCGAGGGGACGCGCTTCACCATCCGCCTGCCGTTCACCGTGTCGGTGAACCGCGCGCTGATGGTGCATGCCGGTGACGACCTCTACGCCGTGCCGCTCAATACCATCGAGGGCATCGTGCGGGTGACCGCCGCCGACCTCGAACGCTACTACCGGCCGGGCGCTGCGACCTACGAATACGGCGGCCAGCACTACGACCTGCGCTATCTCGGGCATCTGCTCAACAATGGCCAGCAGCCCAAGCTGAGTGGCCAGAGCCTACCGTTGCCGGTGGTACTGGTGCGCTCGGCCGAGTACGCGGTGGCGGTGCAGGTGGATGCGGTGGCCGGCTCGCGCGAGATCGTGGTGAAGAGCCTGGGACCGCAGTTCGCCGGGGTACCGGGCCTGTCCGGCGCCACCCTGCTGGGTGACGGGCGCGTGGTGGTGATCCTCGACCTGCTGGCCATGATCCGGAGCCAGCGCGCGAGCGGTACCGAGGCGCTGCGCCTGGCGCAGAGCCCGGTGGCGACGGCGGAGACCAGCCGGCCGGCGCTGGTCATGGTGGTGGACGATTCGGTGACCGTGCGCAAGGTCACCAGCCGCCTGCTGGAACGCCATGGCATGGAGGTCTTCACCGCCAAGGACGGGGTGGACGCCATCGCCCAGTTGCAGGAGCGGCAGCCGGACATCCTCCTGCTCGACATCGAAATGCCCCGCATGGACGGCTTCGAGGTGGCGACCCTGGTGCGCCACGACGCCCGCCTCAAGGACCTGCCCATCGTGATGATCACCTCCCGGACCGGGGAGAAGCATCGCGAGCGCGCCCTCAGCCTGGGCGTCGACGAGTACCTGGGCAAGCCTTACCAGGAGAGCGAACTCCTGGCCCACATCCATCGACTGGTCAGGGAACATGACTGAGATGCCCAACGCCCGCGTCGCCATCCTCGCCGACAGCCCGCTGCAGCGCCATGTGCTGCAGCAGGTGCTGGCCGACAATGGCTATCACGTGGTCCTCAACAGTGACCCGGAACGCTTCGCCGAGGCCGACTGGCCGGCGCTGGCGACCGATCTGTGGTTGATCGACCTGAGCCAGACGGAAGAATCGCCGCTGGTGGATGCGCTGCTGGAAGGGGCCGACGTCCCCATCCTGTTCGGCGAAGGCCAGGCGCCGGAGCGCTTCACCGATCCCTTCACCCAGTGGGAGAAGCGCCTGATCGGCAAGCTCAAGCGCCTGATCGGCGATCCGGTGGCCGCGGTCGGCCCGGCGCTGGAAACCCTGTTGCAGGACCAGCCACGGCCGCCGCGACTGGCCTTGCCCGAGCCGCTGGCCAACCTGCCGCTGCCCGCCGGTGATCCGGCGCCCGAGGTCTGGTTGCTGGCCGCCTCCATAGGCGGTCCGGCGGCGGTGAAGGCCTTCCTCGATGCGCTGCCGGGCGGCCTGCCGGTCGGCTTTCTCTATGCCCAGCACATCGGCGATGGCTTCGCCGCCAACCTGCTGCGCGCGGTCGGTCGCCACAGCCAGTGGCATATCCAGGGCGTTCGCCCGGGCGAGCCGGTGCGCTGTGGCGAGGTGGTGCTGGTGCCGACGCAACAGGAACTGACCTTCCGCGCCAATGGCGCCCTCGACGTGGTCGAGCGGGCCTGGCCGGAACCCTATACGCCGTCGATCAGCCAGATGATGCTCAACCTGGCGCAGCACTTCGGGGCGCGCTGCGGCGTCATCGTCTTTAGCGGCATGGGCAACGACGGCACGGCCTCGGCGGCCTATGTGCAGCGCCGTGGCGGCACCCTCTGGACCCAGTCGGCGAGCACCTGCATCGCCTCGAGCATGCCGGAAAGCCTGCGTGAATCGGGTCTCGCGACCCTTACCGCCGATCCTCGCGGCCTGGCCGAAGCGCTGGTAGCGCGACTGGCCGCGCAGCACGGCGAGCAACCGAGATGACTGCCATGTCGACCGTCACCCCTGCCGCTGAACACCTGACCGGCCTGCTGCTGACCCTGGCCGATCGCACCCTGCTGCTGCCCAACGCGGCGGTCGCCGAGCTGGTGCCCTGTCGCGAGATCCGTCCACTGCCGGTACAGCCCGAGTGGTGCCTGGGGCAGGTGGCCTGGCGCGACCTGCGTCTGCCGCTGATCAGCTTCGAGGCGCTGTCCGGCGGCAGTGCCGCGCAATTCGACGGCGACCGCCATGCGCGGGTGGCCATCCTCAACGCCCTCGGTGGGCGGGAGCGGGTGCGCTTCCTCGCCCTGCTGATCCGCAGCATCCCGCGCTCGCTGCGCATCACCCCGGAACTGATCGCCGCCGAGGTGCCGCTGGCCCCCCTGGAGCTGGGCGCCGTCGCCTACGACGGTGGCACGGCGCGCATTCCCGATCTGATCGGGGTGGAAGAGCGCCTCGCCGCCGCGGGGGTTTTTTAGTCCTGCCGGGTAAGGCGCAGCCCACCGTTTTCAGCAGGGGTAACGCCGACGCCGCGATAGCTGGCCAGGGTCGGTAGACCCAGGTCCAGCGGCTCGCGATGGGTCGCGGTGATGGCCACGGCATCGGCACCGGCCGCCTTGGCTGCGGCGAAGCCGGCGTGGGCATCCTCGAACACCAGGCAATCGGCGATAGCCACGCCCAGCTTGCGCGCACCCAACAGGAAGCAATCCGGGGCGGGCTTGCCCTGGGTGACGTCTTCGGCGCAGATCATCACCGGCGGCAGGGCCATGCCGGCCGCGGCCAGACGAACCTCGGCCAGGCGGCGCGAGGCGGAGGTCACCAGTGCCCAGCTGCCGGCCGGCAGGCTGGCCAGGAAGGCCGCGGCGCCGGGAATCTCCTGGATGTCGGCGACAACGGCGATCTCCAGCTCGGTGATGGCGCGGGTCTCGGCGGCGATATCGGCTCCCGCGGGCGCGAAGCGTTTCACCGTCTCCACCGCCCGCACCCCGTGCATGACGGCGAGGACGGCAGCCGGGTCGAGGCCATGGCCGAGTGCCCAGGTGCTCCAGGCGCGCTCGGCGGAGGCCACGCTGGTAAGCAGGGTGCCATCC
>CAUQPA010000474.1:0-4153 GCA_963519325.1 uncultured Pseudomonas sp.
GCGCGACCAGCGCCGTCAATCCTGCCAGTGGGCGGAGCCAGCCTGGTCCAGCCACCTAGTTCAGCTCCTTGTAGAAGCTGTGCAGCCCGGTACCCAGGGGTCGCGGCAGATAGCCGCAGTGGCGGTAACCACAGCGCTCATAGAAGGCCGCGGCCTGGGCCGTACGCAGGTAGGCCACCTGGGCACCCCGGGCGCGCGCCTCGTCCTCCGCCTGGAGTAGCAGTCGCCGGCCCAGCCCGGTCCCGCGATAGGCCTCGGCCACCCACAGCACCTCGATCTCCAGGCCCTGCCAGAACAACCGGCCCCGCACGCCGGCGATGACGGTCCCGCCATCACAGATGACCCACTGCAGGGGGATGTCCGCGGATTCGTCAGCCAATTGTGGTTGCTGGGCCCTGACAAAGGCCTGGAATCCCCGAGATATCGCTACGGCCTGGGCAGCCGTCGCCACTTGGACCTCGGCCAGGCCCCCCGCTCTCGTGTCCTCGCTCATCTGGCGTCGCTCCCGTTTCCTTTGCACCCAGGCCCGGCCTGACGTGCTACCGCCGCTGTCCACAGCGCTGGCTTGACTGGCTCGGCTGCTACCTTTTTGCCCACCTTTGGCGCATTCGGCGCTTTTCCGACCCAAAGCAGTGCGCCCGCCCGCACCATGCAGGAAAGCCGCGCCGTTCCGGTGCATAATGCGCGCCGCTCGAAGAGGCGCGCTGCTACAGGATGTAACCAACGCGGCAACCGCGTACAGATTTGGGACGATCTTCGCCGACTGGTAAGCTTATTGCTCCCGCGAGGGCACGGGCGTCGTAATGGCCCCATGATTTCATCCACATTCGTACTAGGATCCGACATGAAAAAAAGCTGGCTGACTCTCTCTGCGCTCGCCCTGTGTCTGGCCGCCGGTTCGGCGATGGCCAAGGAATGGAAAGAGATCCGCTTCGGTGTGGATACCACCTACCCGCCTTTCGAATCCCAGGCTGCCGACGGTAGCTTCACCGGGTTCGACATCGAGCTGGGCGAGGCCATCTGCCAGAAGCTGGACGTGAAGTGCAAGTGGGTGGTGAGTGACTTCGACGGCCTGATCCCCGGCCTGCGCGCGCGCAAGTTCGTCGGCATCCTGTCCTCGCTGACCAAGACCCCGGCACGTGCCGAGCAGATCGACTTCTCCGACCTGCTGTGGTCGGGCCCCTCCTCCATGGTCACCAAGGAAGGCGCCAACCTGCAGGCTACTCCGGAAAGCCTGAAGGGCAAGACCGTGGGCGTCCAGCAGGGCACCATCCAGGAAACCTTCGCCAAGCAGAAGCTGGCGCCCAACGGCGTGAACGTCCAGAGCTACCAGAACCAGGATCAGGTCTACGCCGACCTGGTGTCCGGTCGTATCGACGTCGCCATGCAGGACATGCTGCAGGCCGAAGGTGGCTTCATGAAGTCGCCCCAAGGCAAGGGCTACGTCAACACCGCCATCCACGACGAGCTGCTGCCGGCTGATACCGCCATCGGCATCCGCAAGGGCAATGACGAGTTCAAGACCTTCGTCAACAAGGGCATCGCGGCCATTCACGCCGACGGTACCTACGACAAGATCCAGAAGAAGTACTTCGGCGACCTGAACCTCTACGATCCCAAGTAAGGCTCGCTCGGCCAACGCCTCCGGTGCCGCCGGGGGCGTTTTACATATGACCGCCGACACCCCCGGCGGCCAAGGTCCAACCAGGCGATTCCCTCTCGACGCATGCAGCAGAATTCCTTCGACTCCTTCTTGCAGTCCATCGGACTGGGCACGCTCAGCCTGCATGGCTACGGCCCGCTGATCCTGGAAGGCACCCTGACGACCCTTCAACTCGCCGGCTTCGCACTGGTGGTAGCGGTCATCCTCGGTCTGCTCGGCGCCTCCGCCAAGCTGTCGCGCCTGGCGCCGCTGCGCTTCATCGCGCAGAGCTACACCACCCTCATTCGCGGCGTACCGGACCTGGTCCTGATGCTGCTGATCTTCTACAGCCTGCAGAACTGGCTGGGCGCCCTGACCGACTACCTGGGCTGGGACTACATCGACATCGATCCCATGGCCGCCGGTATCGCCACCCTCGGCTTCATCTATGGCGCCTACTTCACCGAGACCTTCCGCGGCGCCATCCTCGCCGTGCCGCGCGGCCAGGGCGAAGCGGCCATGGCCTACGGCCTGACCCGCTGGCAGACCTTCACCCTGATCACCTTTCCACAGATGATGAGATTCGCCCTGCCCGGTATCGGCAACAATTGGCAGGTGCTGCTCAAGGCCACCGCGCTGGTCTCCATCATCGGCCTGGCCGACCTGGTGCGCGCCTCCCAGGAGGCCGGCAAGGGCACCTTCAAGCTGTTCTACTTCCTGATCGTCGCCGGCGTCATCTACCTGCTCATTACCGCCCTCACCAACGCCATCCTCGGCGCCCTGGAACGGCGGTATCACGTCGGCGTGCGGGAGGCCAAGCGATGATCGAACTCCTGCAGCAATACTGGAAACCCCTGCTATGGACCGATGGCTACCACATCACCGGCCTGGCCATGACGCTCTGGCTGCTGGTGGCCTCGGTGGTGATCGGCTTCATCGTCTCGGTGCCACTGTCGGTGGCCCGGGTCTCCGAGCGCCGCTGGCTGCGCTGGCCGATCGGCTTCTACACCTACGTGTTCCGCGGCACCCCGCTCTACCTGCAGCTGCTGATCTGCTACACCGGCATCTACAGCCTGAGTTTCGTACGTGACCAGCCCCTGCTCGGCAGCTTCTTCCGCGACGGCCTGAACTGCACCATCCTGGCCTTCGCGCTGAATACCTGCGCCTACACCACCGAGATCTTCGCCGGGGCCATCCGCAATACCCCCCACGGCGAGGTGGAGGCGGCCAAGGCCTATGGCCTGGACGGCTGGCGGCTGTACGTGCACGTGATCCTGCCGTCGGCGCTGCGCCGCTCGCTGCCCTTCTACAGCAACGAAGTCATCATGATGCTGCACTCCACCACCCTGGCCTTCACCGCCACGGTGCCGGACCTGCTCAAGATCGCCCGCGACGCCAACACCGCGACCTTCCTGACCTTCCAGGCCTTCGGCCTGGCCGCGTTGCTCTACCTGGCGGTGTCCTTCATCCTGATCGGCCTGTTCCGCCTGGCGGAGCGCCGCTGGCTGGCCTTCCTCGGCCCGACCCACTGACCCAAGCGGCCGCGCCCGGCGCGGCCCCGGAGTTGTCATGCGCCATCTCACCCATCCGCTGGTCGCCCCGGTCCCGGGCACCGAGCGCTGCATCCACAGCTTCCACTTCGGCCCCGCCGACAGCGGCCGCAAGGTCTACATCCAGGCCTCGCTGCACGCCGACGAATTGCCCGGCATGCTCACCGCCTGGCACCTCAAGCAGCGCCTCCTGGCGCTGGAAAGCGCCGGCGAATTGCTGGCGGAAGTGGTGCTGGTGCCGGTGGCCAACCCCATCGGCCAGGACCAGCAGGTCGCCGATGTCCACCTCGGGCGCTACGAACTGGAGACCGGGCAGAATTTCAACCGGCGCTTTCGCGACATGACCACCCAGGTGGAAGCCGCCATCGCCGAGTGCCTCGGCGACGATCCGGCCGCCAACCAGGCCCTGGTCCGCGAGGCTTTCCGTAGCGCCCTGGCCGCAGAAACCGCCAGCGGCCAACTCGACAGCCAGCGCCTGACGCTGCAACGCCTGGCCTGCGACGCCGAGGTGGTGCTCGACCTGCACTGCGATTTCGACGCCGTGGCCCATCTCTACACCACGCCGGAGGCCTGGCCCCAGGTGGAGCCCTTGGCGCGCTACTTCGGTTCGGAAGCCAGCCTGCTGGCCACCGATTCGGGCGGGCAATCCTTCGACGAGTGCTTCACCCTGCTCTGGTGGAATCTGAACCAGCGCTTCGGCGAACGCCTGCCGATGGGCAGCCTGTCGGTCACCCTCGAATTGCGCGGCCAGCTGGACGTGCGTGACGAGCTCGCCGGCCCGGATGCGGATGCCATCATCCATTACCTGCGTCACCAGGGCTTCCTGAGCGGCACCCCTGCGCCCCTGCCGCCGCTGCTGCAACCGGCGACGCCGCTGGCCGCCGTGGAGCCCGTGGCGACCCGCCAGGGCGGCGTGCTGGTGCTCAAGGCCCAGGTGGGCGAGCGCATCGAGGTCGGCCAG
>CAUQPA010000475.1:0-4152 GCA_963519325.1 uncultured Pseudomonas sp.
GCGATACCCAGACCGCCTGGACGGACGGCCAGCAACTGCTGGCCCTGCGGCCAGACGACGAAGAGCTGCTGGCCCAGCTGGCCCAGCTGGGCGAATGGACCGACCACATGGACGAGGCCCTTGAGCTCTGGCTGCGCCTGCTCGCCCGGCAGGACGATCCCGCCCGCCGCGACCACGCCTGGAAGCTGGCGGCCCGCGCCTTCCGCTTCGATGCGGTGGTGGAGCTGCTGGGCGGTGCCGCCCAGGCGCGCCAGCTGGACAAGACCGAGCTGGACGCGCTGATCTTCGCCTATGAGTCCCTCGGCGACCCCGCGGCCGAGGAACTCTGGTTGCGCGGCTATCTCAAGCGCCAGCCGAAACAGCGCCTGGCCTGGGAGCGCCTGCAGCAACTGCTGGCCCGCACCGAGCAAGGACAGGCCCAAGCCGACGGCTGGGCCGCCTTCGGCCAGCGCTTTCCCCTCACCACCGAGGAATACCTGGCCTGGGCCGGTGCCCTGTGGACGCTGTTCAAGCCGGAAGAAGCCTGGAGCGTGCTCGAACGCATGCCGGCCAAGCAGCGCCAGGGCGACGACTACTGGCGGCTGCGCGCCGAGCTGGCCTGGGAGCTGGAGCGCGACGCCGATTCGCAGCAGGCACTCGAACGCCTGGCGGCGAGCGACAAGGGGCTCTCCGCCAGCGACGAGGACCGGCTGCTGGAGCTCTACCAGCGCACCGCGCCACGCAAGGCGCTGGCCCTGCTGGAAAAGAGCTGGGAGAAGGGCAAGGACCAGAATCGCCTGACCCAGGCCCTGCAATGGGCCGAGCAACTCAAGGACAGCGCGGCCCTGGAGCGCCTGCTGGCCAGTGCCGACCGGCAACCGGCCTCGGCTGGCAATGCCGCGGTCTGGCTGGCCCGGGCGGGTCTCGACTTCCAGCGCGGGCGCATCGCCCAGGCCGAAGCCGGCTATCGGCAGGCCCTGGAACGCTTCCCGGACGACGACCGCTTCCGCGAGCGGCTGCTGTGGCTGCTCATCGACCAGAATCGCCAGGTCGAGCTGGCCGCCCTGCTGCGCGACTGGAAGGGCCGCGCGCGGGACAGCGACGTGCTCTGGCTGCCCTTCGGCGGTGGCCTGGTGCTGCTGGGCCAGGCCGAGGAAGCCCTCGGCTGGTATCGCCGCTACCTGGACGCCCATCCCCAGGACTGGCTGATCCAGGCCGCCTATGCCGACGCCCTGGACGCCGCCGGCCACCAGGATGCCGCCCTGCGTCTGCGCAAGCTGGTGACGCCGCACCTGGTTAACGACGAGGTGCCGGCCACCCCCGAGCGCTACGCCACCTACCTGCGGCTGCTCGCCAGCCTGCGCGGGCCCCAGGCGGCCCTGGCCCAGGCACGTGCCTGGCAGGATGGCTCGCCGAGCATGCTGCAGCTGTGGTTCGACCAGTGGCTGGAGGCCCTCAGCCAGAACAATGACGACGGCCTCAAGGGCGAGTGGCTGGCCTGGGCCAAGAGCCGCGGGCTGAAGATCCGCCAGTACGAGCAGTTGCAGGAGGTCCTGCGCAAACAGAATCGCGGCGAGCTGGAGAAACTGCTGGCGGCCGGCGACCTGGATCCGGCGCAGCGTGTCGAGGTGTTGCAGCGCCTCGGCCACGCCGGCGACGCCCAGGCGGCGGCGCTGACCGCGGTCGGCGACGAGCCGCCGGAGGTGATCCAGCGCCAGTTGCTGCGCCAGGCCACCGAGCAGGCCGAGCGCACCCCCAACGGCGTCCAGGCCGGCTGGGAGCGCCGCGACTATGGCGGCCTGGTCGAACAGGGCGCCGAGGTCCGCGCCGCGCGGCGCCTCGCCGACGACATCTATGCCGATGTCCAGCTCAAGCAGAACCGCCTGGAGGGCAACGGCTTGAAATCCGACGCCCTGGGCAACGAACACCAGATGCTGCTCAAGGTGCTCAAGGACCTCTCCGATGGCGGCCTGGAGACCACCGTGGACGCCAGCCAGCGCGCGGACAGCAATCGCGTCGGCCTGGGCATCGCCCGCACCTGGCGACTGGACGGCAACACCGAGATCGAGGCAGCGCTGGACTGGCATCGGCAACCGGACGAGAGCGGCTACCTGCGCGCCCTGGGCCGGCGTGACAGCGTCAGCCTGGCCGGACGCCATAACCTGACCCCGCGCGACCAACTGAGCTGGCGGGCGGCGCATAACCGCTATTCCAGCCGCGATGGCGATGACCTGGGCAGCGGCTTCGCCTTCAACCTGGAGCTGAGCCACCTGATCTTCTTCGAGGGCCCCACCTGGCAGGTGCGCAGTGGCGTGACCTACCAGCAGAACAAGGCGCGCAGCACCCTGCCCGACAGCGTCACCCGCTACCTGCAGCCCATTGTCGGCAGCGGCGAGAACGGCGAGATCACCGCCAGCGACCTCGAGGCGCTGGGCGGTACCCAGCTGCTGCAGGATCGCTACGGTCAGCTCTATGTCGGCAGCAGCTGGCGGCGCGGTATCCCCGGTTCGCTCAACCGCACCCGTCCCCAGTACACCTGGCTGGTGGACGCCCTGGTCGGCTGGCAGTGGACCGAGCGCGAATTCAACTACGGTTTGAATGTCGGCCTGGGCATGGCAGTGCTCGGCGACGACGAACTGGCGTTCACCGCCGGCTACCAGTCAGCGCCCCAGGGCAGCGGCGGGCAGGCCGGCAGCACCCTGGGCATTCAATACAGCAATCTAATCGGCCGCTAGGTCGTTTCAAGTGAGAGACCTCATGAAAATCACGCGTCTGCTCGTCGCCAGTGCCGCCACCCTGCTGCTGGCCGGCTGCTCGAGCTTCACCCGGCCCAGCGGCGAGGCCCTGCCCAAGGATGCCCGCTGGGGCCTGGTCCCCCTGGCCAACTACGCCCAGGCGCCCATGGCCGGCGATCGCGCGGCGCAGATCCTGGTCAGCGTGCTCGGCGAGCGTGGCATCCGGCCGCAGGTCTATGACGACAGCCAGGCCGGCACGCCCAGCGACGACGAGAAGGCCCGCCAGCGCGCGGCGCTGGATTGGGCCCGCCAGCAGAATCTGCAGTACGTGCTCACCGGCAGCGTCGACGAGTGGCAGTACAAGAACGGCCTGGACGGCGAACCGGCGGTGGGCGTGACTCTCCAGGTGATCGACCCCGCCAGCGGCAAGGTCGTCTGGAGCAACAGCGGCGCCCGGTCCGGCTGGTCGCGCGAGAGCCTGGCGGCCACCGCGCAGAAGGTCCTGCGCGGCACCGCGCAAGAGCTGCAGTTGCGCTGATGGCCCTGCAATCCGTCCACAAGGACTTCACCCTGGCGCCGCGCGCCAGTGGCCGCCTGTCCTGGCTGGAAACCCTGCTGGTCACGGCGGCCGCCCTGGGCCTGGGCTTCTGGCTGGTGCCGGAAGACCCGCTGATGGTCGGCCTGGCCTTTCCCTGGGTGGTCTTCGCGCCCATCCTCATGGGGGTGCGCTATGGCTTCATGCGCGGGCTGGTGAGTGCCGCCCTGCTGGTGGCGGCCCTGCTCTATCTGCATCGCCAGGGCTATCCGGCCTATGAGGAGATCCCGCCCTCCTTCATCGTCGGCGTGCTGCTCAGCGCCATGCTGGTGGGCGAATTCCGCGATATCTGGGACCGGCGCCTGGAGCGCCTGGACCTGGCCAACGACTATCGCCAGCTGCGCCTGGACGAATTCACCCGCGCGCACCATCTGCTGCGCATCTCCCACGATCGCCTGGAGCAGCGCGTCGCCGGCAACGACCTCAGCCTGCGCAGCTCCCTGCTGGATCTGCGTCGCCAACTGCGCGAGGTACCGCGCGAGCAGGATGCGCTGCAGGCCCTGGCCGAGCCCATCGTCGGCCTGCTGACCCAGTACGGTTCGCTGCGGGTGGCGGGACTGTACCGCGTCGACGCCAATGGCCGGGTGGACCGCCGGGCCCTGGCCAGCCAGGGCGAGATGCCCGGCATCGATCCGGACGACCTGCTGGTGCGCCTGACCCTGGAGCGTGGCGAGACCCTGAGCATCCGCCAGGCGCTGCTGGAACGCGGCGAGACCCAGCACTCGGCGCTGCAGGCCTGCGTACCCCTGCTGGATACCGAGGAGCGGCTGCTGGCGGTGCTGGCCGTCGAGCAGATGCCCTTCTTCTCCTTCAACGAGCGCACCCTCAACCTGCTGACCATCC
>CAUQPA010000476.1:0-4147 GCA_963519325.1 uncultured Pseudomonas sp.
GAACACGGCCGCCATGGTCAGGTAGATCGACGTACCGTCGAGGTTGAAGGAGTAGCCGGTGGGGATCACCAGGCCAACCACCGACTTCTCGGCGCCCAGCTTCTGCATCTTGGTCAGCATGCGCGGCAGGGCAGACTCGGAGGACGAGGTACCCAGCACGATCAGCAGTTCTTCACGGATGTACTTGATGAATTTGAGGATGCTGAAGCCATGGAAGCGGGCGACGGCGCCCAGCACCACTAGCACGAACAGCAGGCAGGTGATGTAGAAGCAGGCCATCAGGTAGCCCAGCTGCACCAGGGTGCCGACGCCGTACTTGCCGATGGTGAAGGCCATGGCGCCGAAGGCACCGATGGGCGCCAGCTTCATGATGACGTTGATGATGTTGAAGAAGACGTGGGAGATGCGGTCGATGAAGTTGAACACCAGTTGACCGGTCTCGCCCAGGCGATGCAGGGCGTAGCCGAACATCACCGCGAAGAACAGCACCTGGAGGATCTCACCGGTGGCGAAGGCGTTGACCACCGTCGACGGGATGATGTTCAGCAGGAAATCGATGGTGCTCTGCTTCTCGCCAGCCGCGGCGTAGGCAGCGATGCCCTTGGTGTCCAGGGTGCTGACGTCGACGTTCATGCCGGCGCCCGGCTGGACGACGTTGACCACGATCAGGCCGATCAGCAGCGCGATGGTGGAGAAGATCTCGAAGTACAGCAGCGCCATGCCGCCGGTCTTGCCCACGGCCTTCATGTTCTGCATGCCGGCGATGCCGGTGACCACGGTGCAGAAGATGATGGGCGCGATGACCATCTTGATCAGCTTGATGAAACCGTCGCCCAGCGGCTTCATGGCAGCGCCGGTCTGGGGATAGAAGTGGCCGAGCAGGATACCCAGCACGATCGCCACGATCACCTGGAAGTACAGGCTCTTGTACAGGGGTTGCTTGACGGGTCGCTTGGGCGCGGGAGCAGTAGTAGTTGTTGTGTCGACGGTTGCTGTCATGGCTCTTTCCCTTGTGGCCACTACCTGACGTCCTGTCTGAGTGGGCACCTGACTGAAAGTGGCTCTCTCATCCTGAGAGCTTTTTGTTGTGGATCCGGTGGCCGTGCTGACGGTGGCACCGGTATCTGGCTGTAGCTAAGCAATCGCCGTTCCACCTTTGCCCGCGCAATCAAAGGGCCAGCTTTCATGCACCTTTCAACGGAAAGTCTAGTAGCGGGCAGCGGGCGGAACCCCGCCATCCGACGAAAACGGGCGGAAATCCCCCCACGCCCGAGGCGGTTTTCCGCCAGTGCGGGCCGGTAGTCGGCTATCCTTTGCGCGCCTTTCGCACTGGAGCGCGCCGTGATCCCTGCTGTCCCAAGCGCCTCGGCCAGGTAGCTGGCTGAGATGAATCTCCTGTCCCCCGACCTCCTGCCCGATTGCTGCAGCGCGCCCGAGCCCCTGGCGCCCCTGAGTCCGGCGCTCGTCTCGCTGGCGCTCCAGCGCTGCCACTTCGATCCCGCCCGGGTCGATCTCGAGCGCGATGCCCGGCGCCTGGGTATCCAGCCACCGGACAACATCCGCCGCGCCGTGGCCAAGCGCCAGGCCGAATACCTGGCCGGCCGGCTCTGCGCCCGGGAAGCCCTGCGACAGCTGACCGGCACGGCCGCCGTCCCCGGCCATCGCAGCGCGGACCGCGGGCCCGCCTGGCCCGCCGGACAGGTCGGCGCCATCACCCACAGCCACGGCTGGGCCGCGGCGGTGGTCGGCAGTGCGGAGGAATACCTGGGGCTCGGCCTGGACGCCGAGTCCTTGCTGCCACCGGCCAAGGCCCTGCGCCTGGCCGACCAGATCCTCACCCCGGCCGAGCTGCAGCGGCTGCAGGCGCTGGACGAGGACGGCCAGGCCTTCGCCATCACCCTGGCGTTCTCAGCCAAGGAAAGCCTGTTCAAGGCACTGCATCCGCAGGTCGGGCAGATGTTCTTTTTCCAGGACGCCGAGATCCTCGCCGTCGACCCGGCCGGGACCTTCGACATCAGGCTGCTGCTGGAGCTCTCGCCCCGCTGGCGGCTGGGTACGGAGTTGCGCGGGCATTTCCGCCTGGACCAGGACCAGCGCCTGCTGACGCTGCTGGCGCCGCGCGCCTGAGGGTCGGCGGCGGGCCGCCTATTAAGGAAGCACGACGGCGCCCCCGTCAAAGGCCCGCGACCTGATCGGGGCAGAACGTCGCAGGTGGCTATCTACTCTTTTCTTCTGGTGAGCCCTGCGCTCATAGCGAACCGGTATATCCGCCGGCATTCCTCCCCGCGACAGCGGGTGAAGTTGTACGTTATTTGACCACTGCGCTCTGAGCCCAGCGTTCACGCGCACTGGCCTGCCGCCACCCCCAGGATACCCCCGCGTCCCGAACAGCTTATCCACGCCTTATCCACAGACCAAAACGTGACAAACGCGACATCTAGTGGCCATTTCATCATCACACCACCATATATAGCAGTTCGTCGGTATGGGCTGGGACGCCGAAACACCCCCCTGTCAAGACTGTCTTCCCTTACGAGGAGGGCTTATCCTGTCGCCCGAATTATGAATTTCCAGGGTCTCTGACCCCGCCCGCCGGCTCCTTCGGGAATCGGTGACGGTACGGCTTTTCGTTGGAATCTTCATTGGTAAAGGCGCGACAGGCAGTCGTCGCGCAGGCACTGAGCCAACACTCTTCCGGATCGTCGGTACGCCGACGGTCCTCTCTTTCCGATCAAGGGAGTTCCGCATGCACACCGACCTGACCCGCGAGCAAGCCCAGCAGGGCCGCCCGGCGCAAGAGGCCAGCCAGGACCTGGGCGCCACCGCCCCCGGTCAACTGCGCGTCATCAAGCGCAACGGTACCGTCGTCCCCTACACCGACGACAAGATCACCGTGGCCATCAGCAAGGCTTTCCTCGCCGTGGAAGGCGGTACCGCCGCGGCCTCCTCGCGCATCCACACCACCGTCAAGCAGCTCACCGACCAGGTCAGCAGCACCTTCAAGCGCCGCATGCCCTCCGGTGGCACCATCCACATCGAAGAGATCCAGGACCAGGTCGAACTGGCCCTGATGCGCGCCGGCGAGCAGAAGGTCGCCCGCAGCTACGTGATCTATCGCGAAGCCCGCAGCCAGGAGCGCAAGCAGGGCGCCGCCAGCGACATCGCCGAGCCGCACCCGAGCATCCGCGTTACCAAGGCCGACGGCACCACCCAGCCACTGGACATGGGTCGCCTGAACACCATCATCAGCGAAGCCTGCGAAGGCCTCGAAGAGGTGAACGGCGAGCTGATTCAGAAGGAAACCCTGAAGAACCTGTACGACGGCGTGGCCGAGAAGGACGTCAACACCGCCCTGGTGATGACTGCCCGTACCCTGGTCGAGCGTGAGCCCAACTACTCCTACGTCACCGCCCGCCTGCTGATGGACAGCCTGCGCGCCGAAGGCCTGAGCTTCCTCGGCGTGGCCGAGTCCGCCACCCACCACGAGATGGCCGAGCTGTATGCCAAGGCCCTGCCCGCCTACGTCGCCAAGGGCGTGGAGCTGGAGCTGCTGGACCCGAAACTGGCCAGCTTCGACCTGGAGCGCCTGGGCGCCGCCATCGATCACGAGCGCGACCAGCAGTTCACCTACCTCGGCCTGCAGACCCTGTACGACCGTTACTTCCTGCACAGCCACGGCACCCGCTTCGAGCTGCCGCAGCTGTTCTTCATGCGCGTGGCCATGGGCCTGGCGCACATGGAGAAGGACAAGGAAGCCCGCGCCATCGAGTTCTACAACCTGCTGGCCAGCTTCGACTACATGGCGTCCACCCCGACGCTGTTCAACGCCGGTACCCTGCGTCCGCAGCTGTCCAGCTGCTACCTGACCACCGTGCCCGACGACCTCTCCGGCATCTATGGCGCCATCCACGATAACGCCATGCTCTCCAAGTTCGCCGGCGGCCTGGGCAACGACTGGACCCCGGTGCGCGCCCTGGGCTCCTACATCAAGGGCACCAACGGCAAGAGCCAGGGCGTCGTGCCCTTCCTCAAGGTGGTCAACGACACCGCCGTGGCGGTCAACCAGGGCGGCAAGCGCAAGGGCGCGGTCTGCGCCTACCTGGAAACCTGGCACCTGGACATCGAAGAATTCATCGAGCTGCGCAAG
>CAUQPA010000477.1:0-4115 GCA_963519325.1 uncultured Pseudomonas sp.
TTGGGCTTCGGCGATAGAGCCGCCTCAGCCCAACCTACGGCTAGGCTCGGTGATCCATCGCGGCCATGGGCCGCTCCTACAGGAAGCGATGCTCTTGTAGGAGCGGCTGCACCGGCGGACCGCCATGGCCGCGATGGATTTGGCAGAGGTGCCTTACCCCGCCACCAACACCCGAATGGCTTCCAGGCGCAGCGAGGCCTTGTCCAGGTAGGTCAGGCCTTCTTCGCGCTGCTGGCGCAGGCGGTCGATCTCGTCCTGGCGGACGCTGGAGTTGACCGCGCGCAGGGCTTCCAGGCGGGCGATTTCCTCGTCCATGCCTGCTAGGTAGGCCTGGCGGGCCTTGGCGACGCGTTCCTCGTGGCGAGGCAGGGCCTTGCCTTCACCGCCACCGATCAGCTTGGCCAAGGAGCCGCGCTGGGCCTGGACGAACTTGTTGGCGCTGGTGCGCGGCACGCTTTCCAACTGGTCGTTCAGCGTCTCGAAGGCCACCCGGGCGGCCAGGTCGTTGCCGTTGGCGTCGAGCAGGCAGCGGATCGCCAGCGGCGGCAGGTAGCGACCCAGCTGCAGGGCGCGCGGCGCTACTGCCTCGCTGACATAGATCAGCTCCAGGAGCACGGTGCCCGGCTTAAGCGCCTTGTTCTTGATCAGCGCCACGGCGGTGTTACCCATGGAGCCGGACAGCACCAGGTCCATGCCGCCCTGGGCCATGGGGTGCTCCCAGGTCAGGAACTGCATGTCCTCGCGGACCAGGGCCACGTTGCGGTCGTAGGTGATGGTCACGCCCTCGTCGTCGCCGAGCGGGAAACCGGCGTCGAGCATCTTCTCGCTGGGCTTGAGGATGAGGGCGTTGTCGGAATGGTCCTCGCTGTCGATGCCGAAGGCGTTGAACAGCTCTTCCATGTACATCGGCAGGGCGAACTGGTCGTCCTGTTCGAGGATGTCCTCGACCAGTTGCTCGCCGGCGCCGGCACCCGCGGAATTGAGTTCCAGCAGGCGGTCACGTCCGTTGTGCAGTTCGGTCTCCAGCGCGGCGCGCGCCTGGACACCTTGCTCCAGCAGGGCCTGCCAGGCGGCCTCGTCGCTACCGGCCAGTTGCTCGTCCAGCTCGGCGGCGAAGCGCGCCTGCAGGGCGCTGCCGGTCGGCGAGGTGGCCAGGAAGGCGTTCAAGGCCTGGTGGTACCACTGGAACTGGCGTTCCTGGCGGCTGCCTTCGAGGTAGGGCACGTGCAGCTGGATGGTGTGGCGCTGGCCGATCCGGTCGAGACGGCCAATGCGCTGCTCCAGGAGGTCCGGGTGAGCGGGCAGGTCGAACAGCACCAGGTGATGGGAGAACTGGAAGTTGCGGCCTTCGCTGCCGATCTCGGAGCAGATCAGCACCTGGGCGCCAAATTCCTCGTCGGCGAAGTAGGCGGCGGCGCGGTCGCGCTCGAGGATGCTCATGCCCTCGTGGAACACCGTGGCCGGGATGCCGGACTTCAGCCGCAGGGCGTCTTCCAGGTCCAGGGCGGTTTCCATGCGCGCGCAGATGACCAGCACCTTGTGCGGCTTGAGCGCCTTGAGGGTGTCGATCAGCCACTCGACGCGGCCATCGTGGCGCCACCAGCGGTCATTGTCGTCTTCCGGGGCGAATTCGGTTTCCGGTTGCAGCGACTGGCCGGGCATCACGCCCTCGTCCAGGTAGGCATCCGGGAAGGGCAGGGCATGGGCATGCAGCTCGCGCTCGGGGAAGCCCTTGACCGCGGCGCGGGTGTTGCGGAATAGCACCCGGCCGGTGCCGTGGCGATCCAGCAGCTCGCGTACCAGGCGGGCGCGGGCGTCGGCATCACCGGCGGCCGCCGCGCTCAGTAGGGTCTCGCCTTCCTGGCCGAGGAAGCCGCCGATGGCGTCCTGGGCGGCCGGGCTGAGGGCGCCGGCGTCGAGCAATTCCTGCACGGCTTCGGCTACCGGGCGGTAGTGCTGGGATTCCTGCTGGAAGGCGGCGAAGTCGTGGAAGCGACTGGGGTCGAGCAGGCGCAGCCGGGCGAAGTGGCTGTCCTGGCCCAGTTGTTCGGGGGTCGCGGTCAGCAGCAGCACGCCGGGGATGACCTCGCCCAGTTGCTCGACCAGGCTGTATTCGCGGCTGGCGCCCTCGGGGTGCCAGACCAGGTGGTGGGCTTCGTCGACCACCAGCAGGTCCCAGCCGGCGGCGAAGGCGGCATCCTGGGCCTTTTCGTCGCGCACCAGCCAGTCCAGGGAGACCAGGGCGAGCTGGGCGTCCTCGAAGGGATTGCCCTCTTCGCTGGCCATGAAGCGCTCGGCGTCGAACAGCGCCACTTCCAGGTTGAAGCGGCGGCGCATCTCCACCAGCCACTGGTGCTGGAGGTTTTCCGGCACCAGGATCAGCACTCGGCTGGCGCGACCGCTGAGCAGCTGGCGATGGATCACCAGGCCGGCTTCGATGGTCTTGCCCAGGCCCACTTCGTCGGCCAGCAGCACGCGCGGCGCGACCCGGTCGGCCACGCTGCGGGCGATATGCAGCTGGTGCGGGATCGGCTGGGCGCGGGCGCCGCCGAGGCCCCAGAGGCTGGACTGCAGGAGACGGTTGCGGTGCTCGTGGGTGTGGTAGCGCAGGCCGAACCAGGGCAGGGGATCGATCTGCCCGGCGAACAGGCGGTCGCTGGCCAGGCGGAACTGGATGAAGTTCGACAGCTGGGCCTCGGGCACGCTGCGCGCCTCGCGCTCGGCGGTGAAGCCGTGGTAGGTCAGCAGGCCGTCCTCTTCGGAGACCTCGCGCACGGTCAGCTTCCAACCCTCGAAATGGGTCACCTCGTCGCCCGGCGCGAAGCGCACCCGGGTCAGGGGCGCATTGCGCTGGGCATACTGGCGTGTCTCTCCGGTGGCTGGATAGAGCACCGTGAGCAGGCGGCCGTCCAGGGCCAGGATGGTTCCCAGGCCCAGTTCGGCCTCGCTGTCACTGATCCAGCGTTGTCCCGGTTGATGTGACGCCATGTAGTAGCTTCTCCCCAGCTATCAAAAAGCCGGCTATTTTAGCCAGAGCGGAGTCATAAGCCCAACCTGCTGTTTGCCGCAGGCTGCGAAAATCGAGGTGCTTGTCATGATCCCTGCCATTCCGCCCCCTGGCGTGACCCCGCCGAACCAGTTGGACCCGGCGCCAGTGCGCGCGCCCGTCGCCCCGGTGGCGCCGGTGGAGCCCGCGGCCGAGACGGCCCACGCCCCCCTGGAAGACGAAGCTACCCTGGATCGCGAGGCGCGCCGCCGGCGGCGCCAGCGCGAAGCCCTGCGCCAGGGACTCGGCGCCGAGCGCGCCCCGGTGCTGGAAGAGCCCGAGCAGGTGGGCGCCCAGGTGGACCTGCGGGTCTAGCCATGGTCGAGGTCCCGAACCTGGCCGATGCCGAGCTGCATTTCCACCCGCAGTGGCTGCCGCCGGAAACCGCCGACGCCTGGCTGCGGCAGCTGGAGGCCGAAACGCCCTGGAGCCAGCCACAGGTGCGGGTGTTCAACCGCTGGCACCCGGTACCGCGGCAGGTCGCCTGGTATGCCGATCCCGGCGTGGTCTACGGCTATGCCGGCCTGGATCACGCCGCCTTGCCCTGGACGCCGTTGCTGCAGCTCATCCGTGCCCAAGTCGAGGCGGCTAGCGGCCAGGCGTTCAATGGCGTGCTGCTCAATCGCTATCGTGACGGCCAGGATTCCATGGGGTGGCACAGCGACGACGAGGCCAGTCTCGGTCGCAATCCGGTGATTGCCTCGCTAAACCTGGGCGCCGCCCGGCGCTTCGACTTTCGCCGCAAGGGCACCAGCCGCATCGGTCATTCCCTGGAGCTCGGTCACGGCAGCCTGCTGGTCATGGCCGGCGCGACCCAGCATCATTGGCAGCATCAGATCGCCAAGACCCGCAAGGCCAGCGGGGTACGGCTGAATCTCACCTTTCG
Organism: uncultured Pseudomonas sp.; assembly: GCA_963519325.1. Taxonomy (GTDB): domain Bacteria; phylum Pseudomonadota; class Gammaproteobacteria; order Pseudomonadales; family Pseudomonadaceae; genus Chryseomonas. The sequence goes on from CAUQPA010000477.1 coordinate 3,933, forward strand.
TTGGATAGCCCCATGAGCGACGACAGCAACAACCTCATCGATTTCACCACCGAGCGCGGCAAGCGCCTCCACGACCTCAAGGAGCGCCGCCTGCAAGAGGTGCGCTCGGCCTTCGAGCAGGCGCTGCCGCTGACCAGTGGCAAGAAGAAAAAGCGCAGGCCGAAGAAAAAATAGGGGCACTAC
>CAUQPA010000478.1:0-4105 GCA_963519325.1 uncultured Pseudomonas sp.
CTACAAAAGCATCACGCCCTGTAGGAGCGGCCCATGGCCGCGATAGAGGTTTTACCCCGCCAACCGCCACTGCTCCAACAACAACTGCGCTGCCGCCGATAGCCCCGCGCCCTGGCGCACCAGCAGCGAATAGGGTTCGTTGCGGGTGCGTTGCGCCACCGGCAGGCGCCTGACCAAGCCGTGTCTTTCACCGAATTGGGCAATGTCGCTGGGCAGCATGGCCACCTGGTTGGCGTCTTCCTGCAGCAGCCCGAGCAGGGTGAAGGTCGAGGAGGTTTCCACCGGATAGCGGGGGAACTCCAGCTCCGCCGCGCGGAATTCCCGCTCCAGGGTCAGGCGCATGGGCAGGTTGGCCGGATAGACGATCCAGCGGCTATCAGCCAGGTCGGCCAGGCTGACTGCGGTGGCGTGCGCCAGGGGATGCTGCGGATGACAAACGATCTCCAGCCGTTCCTCGCGCACCTCCAGGCAATCGTAGGCATCCGGCCGGCGGCTGACGCTGCTGCGGCAGATGGCCAATTCGATGCGCCCGGCATCGAGCAGGTCGAGCAGGCGCACGCTGGTGTCCTCGATGATCTCGATGCCCAGCTGGGGCTGCGCCGCACCCAGGCGCGACACCGCGGCGATCAGCCGGGGCACGGCGCCCATGATCACCCCCACCGCCAGGCGGCCGCCTTCGCCCTGGAGAATACCGAGCATCTCTTCGCGCAGATGGGCCAGGTCGCTCTCGATCAGCCGCGCATAGCGGATCACGCAGCGCCCCAGGTCATTGGGTTGCAGGCCCTGGTGGGTGCGCAGGAAGAGGGTGGCGCCCAGGGTGCTCTCGATCTCGTGCAGCGCCTTGGTGGCGCCGGGCTGGGAGATGGCGATGCGCTCGGCGGCCTTGTGCAGCGAGCCTTCTTCGTCGAGGGCGATCAGCAGGCGCAGTTGGCGCAGCCGCAGGCGGGAGGCGATGGAGCCGAGGGATGGCAGCATGGGAATAACCGTTGGTTATCGCGGGATAGGGAGCTCTCATTAGGCAGGGCCCGTGGCGCCGAGTAAAGTCCGCTCCAGGCGATAACCAACAAGGAGAATGCCATGCACCTGATTCAGTTCGAAGACCAACAGGGCCAGCGCCGCGTCGGCGTGGTCGAGCGCGGTGAAGTCCAGCAGGTCCGCGGGGCCACCAGCACCCGCACCCTGGCGCTGGCGGCCATCCGCGCCGGCGTTTCGCTGGAGTCTCAGGTGCAGTCGCTGGGCCTGGAGCCAGGCCCGGCCTATCGCGAGCTGCTGGCGAGCGGTCGTTTGCTGCCGCCGCTGGATCACGAGGACCCGGCGCACTGCCTGGTCACCGGGACCGGCCTGACCCACCTGGGCAGCGCCGCGACCCGCGACAAGATGCACCAGCAGAACAGCCAGGAAGAGGCCAAGCTGACCGACTCCATGCGCATGTTCAAATGGGGCGTTGAGGGCGGTCGCCCGGCGGCCGGTACCGCCGGTGCCCAGCCGGAGTGGTTCTACAAGGGCGATGGCGGCATCCTGGTGCGTCCCGGTGGCGAGATCCCGCTGCCGGAGTTCGCCGAGGACGCCGGTGAAGAGCCCGAGCTGACCGGTCTCTATGTGATCGGCGACGATGGCCAGCCCTATCGCCTGGGTTACGCCGTGGGCAACGAATTTTCCGACCACGTGATGGAGCGCAAGAACTATCTCTACCTGGCCCATTCCAAGCTACGCTACTGCAGCTTCGGCCCGGCGCTGCGCACCGGTGAACTGCCGCGCCATCTGGTGGGCACCAGCCGTATCCGGCGGGGCGACGAGGTGATCTGGGAGAAGGAATTCCTTTCTGGCGAGGACAACATGTGCCATAGCCTGGAGAACCTGGAGTATCACCACTTCAAGTACGCCCAGTTCCTGCGGCCGGGCGATGTCCATGTGCATTTCTTCGGCACGGCGACGCTGTCCTTCGCCGATGGCGTGCGCGTCGAGCCGGGCGATAGATTCGAGATCGCGGTACCCGAGTTCGGCGAGCCCCTGAGCAACGGCGTCAAGGCCAATACGGCGGCCTTCCAGCCCGGGCAGGTCCGCCAGCTCTGATAGTTGTATGATGACTGCTGACTATGCCAGTGCTAGAGTGGGCAGCGCAGTCGCCGGTCCAGACGTTCGCCTGCTGAGCGTCCCACCCTTTCGAAGATCCCCCGCGGGGCGGTCTTCCCCGAACCCCTAGGTATAAGGAGTCGAGAACAATGCAGATCCAAGGCAAGAACTACATCGGTGGCACTCGCAGCGGCGAGGGCGAGGTGCGGGTCTACAGCATCGACGCCACCACCGGCGAACAGCTGCCCTACGAATTCTTCCAGGCCTCGCCGGCCGAGGTCGATGCCGCCGCCCGCGCCGCGGAGCAGGCCGCGCCGCTGTACCGCAAGCTGAGCGCCGAGAAGCGCTCCACCTTCCTCGAGGCCATCGCCGACGAGCTGGATGCCCTGGGCGACGACTTCGTCCAGCTGGTCTGCCAGGAAACCGCGCTGCCGGCTGGCCGTATCCAGGGCGAGCGCGGCCGTACCAGCGGCCAGATGCGCCTGTTCGCCAAGGTGCTGCGCCGCGGTGACTTCCACGGAGCGCGCATCGACACCGCGCTGCCCGAGCGCAAGCCGCTGCCGCGTCCCGACCTGCGTCAGTACCGCATCGGCCTGGGTCCGGTCGCAGTGTTCGGTGCCAGCAACTTCCCGCTGGCCTTCTCCACCGCTGGTGGCGACACCGCCGCGGCCCTGGCCGCCGGTTGCCCGGTAGTGTTCAAGGCCCACAGCGGGCACATGGTCACCGCCGAATACGTGGCCGACGCGGTGATCCGCGCCGCCGAGAAGACCGGCATGCCCAAGGGCGTGTTCAACATGATCTATGGCGGTGGCGTGGGCGAGCAGCTGGTCAAGCACCCGGCCATCCAGGCGGTGGGTTTCACCGGCTCCCTGCGTGGCGGTCGCGCCCTGTGCGACATGGCCGCGGCCCGTCCGCAGCCGATCCCGGTGTTCGCCGAGATGTCCAGCATCAACCCGGTGGTGGTCCTGCCGGAGGCGCTCAAGGCCCGTGGCGAGGCCATCACCGGCGAACTCGCGGCCTCCGTGGTGCTGGGCTGCGGCCAGTTCTGCACCAATCCGGGCCTGGTCATCGGCCTGCGTTCGCCGGAGTTCAGCAGCTTCCTTGAAGGCCTGGCCGGGGCCATGAACGAGCAGGCGCCCCAGACCATGCTCAATCCGGGCACCCTGAAGAGCTACGAGAAGGGCGTCGCGGCGCTGCTGGCGCATTCCGGCGTGCAGCACCTGGCCGGTGCCAGCCAGGAAGGCAATCAGGCGCGTCCGCAGCTGTTCAAGGCCGACGTGAGCCTGCTGCTGGAAAACGACGAGCTGCTGCAGGAAGAGGTCTTCGGTCCCACCACCGTGGTGGTCGAAGTGGCCGACGAAGCCCAGCTGCAGCAGGCGCTGCAAGGCCTGCACGGCCAGCTGACCGCGACCCTGCTGGCCGAGCCGGCCGATCTGCAACGCTTCGAGGCCATCATCGGCCTGCTGGAGCAGAAGGCCGGCCGCCTGTTGCTCAACGGCTATCCCACCGGCGTGGAAGTCTGCGACGCCATGGTCCATGGCGGTCCTTACCCTGCGACCTCCGATGCCCGTGGCACCTCGGTCGGCACCCTGGCCATCGACCGCTTCCTGCGCCCGGTGTGCTACCAGAACTACCCGGATGCCTTCCTCCCGGAAGCCCTGCAGAACGCCAACCCGCTGGGCATCCAGCGCCTGGTGAACGGCGAGAACACCAAGGCCGCGATCTGATCGCGCGGTCCTGAGTGGTTGAGAACCCGGCGTCGCGAGACGCCGGGTTTTTTATTGGGTGGTGGAAGGGGGGGCAGGACAGTGGAAAAGGCTGCGCCGTTTTCCACGCTACGGGGAGGATTGCAGTGGAGGAGAGGACGCCGTTTCCACGCTACGAGGCTGAATGGATGTTGAGTGGCGGAGGGGAGTGCAAGTGGAAAAGGCTGCGCCGTTTTCCACGCTACGGGCAGGATTGCAGTGGAGGAAAGGGCGCCGTTTCCACGCTACGAGGCTGAATGGATGTTGAGTGGCGGAGGGGAGTGCAA
>CAUQPA010000479.1:0-4102 GCA_963519325.1 uncultured Pseudomonas sp.
GCTGATCGACAGCGCCGCCGTGACCCTGGCGCGCTACGCCGACTGACGTCCCGGCCCGCGCAACCTCCGTGTCCTGCCAGGTTCCTATGCCTGGATTTCCCGTCCTGCCACAACAAGAGAGGTGAACGATGGATTGGCAGCCGCTGCTTCCCCAGCGCTTCAAGCTGGCCGAGGGCCCCTTCTGGGACCAGCAGACCAAGGCGCTCTACTGGGTCGACATCGCCGGCTTCAAGGCCTGCCGCCTGCACGGCGAGCGCTACCAGGAATGGCAACTGGACCGTCCCTGCTCGGCCTTCGTGCCCACGGTCCGTGGCGATGCGCTGGTGACCCTGCCGGACGGGGTCTTCCGCCTGGACCTCGACTCCCCCACCGACCGCCCGGCCCTGGAGCTGTTCTGCGTCGCCGACCCGGATCCGGGCAATCGTGGCAACGAAGCCCGCTGCGATGCCCGGGGCCGGCTGTGGCTGGGGACCATGCAGAACAACCTCGATGCCCAGGGTGGCGACGTGGCCATCGACAGGCACTCGGGCGGGCTGTTCCGCATCGATCCGGACGGCAGCGTCACCCGCCACGCCAGCAACCTGGGCATCGCCAATACCCTGGTGTGGAGCGCGGCGGAAAACCATGTGATCAGCGCCGACACCCTGAAGGACACCCTCTATCGCTATCCGCTGGATGCCGCCGGCAACCTCGGCGAACCCGTGGTCTGGGCCGGCCCCCACGAACGCGGCTCGCCGGACGGCTCGGCCATCGACAGCGAAGGCTGCGTGTGGAACGCGCGCTGGGATGGCAACTGCCTGCTGCGCTTCTCGCCGGAAGGCGACCTGCTGGAGATCGTCGAGGTGCCGGTCCAGCGCCCCACCAGCTGCGTCTTCGGCGGCCCCGACCTGCGTACCCTGTTCGTCACCAGCGCGGCTGCCGACGGGGCCCTCGACGGCGCCATCCTGCAGGCGACCGCGCCGGTTTCCGGCATGCCCTGCCACCGCTTCGCCGGCTGATTCATCCTACCGATCCAGGGGCCGCGTGGCGGCCCTACCAGGCGCAAGGCCCTATGTAACGGAGTGGTGACAGAGAGACGAAAAACTTCGTCACCTTTTCCTTGCGCCCGCCCCCTTCCAATCATACTATCAATGGACAGCAGCGTCGTCTGACCTCCAACGACGGCAGGCCGCTGTCTCGCATTGCCTGGCCACACCAATAAAAACAAGGAGTTCCAGCTATGTTCCGTGTCCCGGGAGTTCGTTCCCTGCTGCGCGCCGCCCTCGCTGCCGGTGCCGTCAGTCTGTCGCTATCCGCCTTCGCCGCCGATCCGGTCAAGATCGGTTTCCTGGTCAAGCAACCCGAGGAACCCTGGTTCCAGACCGAGTGGGCCTTCGCCGAAAAGGCCGCCAAGGACAAGGGTTTCACCCTGCTCAAGATCGCCGTGCCCGACGGCGAGAAGACCCTCGCCGCCATCGACAGCCTGGCCGCCAACGGCGCCAAGGGCTTCGTCATCTGCCCGCCCGACGTCTCCCTCGGCCCAGCCATCGTGGCCAAGGCCAAGCTGAACGACCTCAAGGTGATGGCGGTGGACGATCGCTTCGTCGACGCCAAGGGCAAGTTCATGGAAGACGTGCCCTACCTGGGCATGGCGGCCTTCGAAGTGGGCCAGCAACAGGGCGCCGCCATGGCCGCCGAAGCCGAGAAGCGGGGCTGGAAGTGGGATGACACCTACGCGGTGATCAACACCTACAACGAGCTGGACACCGGCAAGAAGCGCACCGACGGCTCGGTGGAAGCCCTGAAGAAGGCCGGTCTGCCCGCCGATCACATCATCTTCGCCCCGCAGAAGACCCTGGACGTACCCGGCAGCATGGATTCCACCACCTCCGCACTGGTCAAGCTGCCCGCGGGCGCCAAGCACCTGATCATCGGCGGCATGAACGACAACACCGTGCTGGGCGGCGTCCGCGCCACCGAGAGCGCCGGCTTCAAGGCCGAGCAGGTGATCGGCATCGGCATCAACGGCACCGATGCCATCGGCGAACTGAAGAAACCCAACAGTGGCTTCTTCGGCTCCATGCTGCCCAGCCCCCACGAAGAGGGCTACCAGACCGCCAGCATGATGTACGAGTGGGTCACCACCGGTAAGGAACCGCCCAAGTACACCGCGATGGACAAGGTCACCCTCATCACCCGCGCCAACTTCCAGCAAGAGCTGGAAAAGATCGGCCTCTGGAAGTGATGACCCCGGCGGCGCCGGTCCTGGCGCCGCCACCCTCTTCTATCTAACAGGAGTGCCCCATGGCAGCCCTGGAACACACCACCGCCCAGAGCGCCGACAGCCTCGGCTTCGTCGGCATCGGCAAGACCTTTCCGGGCGTCAAGGCGCTCGCCGACATCTCCTTCAGCGTGCGTCCCGGCTCGGTGCATGCCCTCATGGGCGAGAACGGCGCGGGCAAGTCGACCCTGCTGAAGATCCTCAGCGGCTACCACGCTCCCACCACCGGCCACCTCAACGTCGATGGCCAGGAACTGGTGTTCAAGAGCACCGCCGAAGCCATCCGCGCCGGCGTCGCCGTGATCCAGCAGGAATTGCAGCTGGTGCCGGAGATGACCGTCGCCGAAAACCTCTTTCTCGGCCACCTGCCGGCGCGCTACGGCATCGTCAATCGCGGCCACCTGCGCCGCCAGGCGCTGGACCTGCTCAAGGGCCTGGCCGAAGAGATCGACCCCCATACCAAGGTCGGGCGCCTGTCGCTCGGCCAGCGCCAGCTGGTGGAGATCGCCAAGGCGCTCTCCCGCGGCGCCCGCGTCATCGCCTTCGACGAGCCCACCAGCTCCCTGTCCGCCCGCGAGACCGACCGGCTGATGACCATCATCGCCCGGCTGCGCGACGAAGGCCGGGTGGTGCTCTATGTCTCCCACCGCATGGAAGAAGTCTTCCGCATCTGCGACGCGGTGACGGTGTTCAAGGACGGTCGTCACGTGCGCACCATCGAGCGCCTGGCCGACATCACCCCCGACCAGTTGATCACCCTGATGGTCGGCCGGGATCTCGCCGACATCTACGACTACCGCCCGCGCGCGATCGGCGGTGGCTGCCTCAAGGTCGAGGGCCTGCTCGGCCAGGGCCTGCAGCAGCCGGTGGGCTTCGAGGTCTGCCAGGGTGAGATCCTCGGCCTGTTCGGCCTGGTCGGCGCCGGGCGCACCGAGCTGCTGCGCCTGCTGGCGGGATTGGAGAAGCACAAGGCCGGCAGCCTGAGCCTCAAAGGCGCCCCGGTCAGCCTGAAATCCCCACGGGACGCCATCGCCGCCGGCATCCTGCTCTGCCCGGAAGATCGCAAGAAGGAAGGCATCGTGCCCCTGGCCAGCGTGGCCGAGAACATCAACATCAGCGCCCGCGCCCATCACGCCAGCCTCGGCTGCCTGATCCAGGGTCGCTGGGAAAAGGCCAACGCCGAGAAGCAGATCCGCGCCCTCAACGTGAAGACGCCCCATGCCGGGCAGAAGATCAAGAATCTCTCGGGCGGCAACCAGCAGAAGGCCATCCTCGGTCGCTGGCTGTCGATGCCCATGCAGGTGCTCCTGCTCGACGAACCCACCCGCGGCATCGACGTGGGCGCCAAGTCGGAGATCTACGCCATCATCCATGACCTTGCCGCCCGCGGCATCGCCGTGGTGGTGGTGTCCAGCGACCTGATGGAAGTCATGGGCGTGGCCGATCGCATCCTGGTGATGAGCGAAGGCGCCATCACCGGCGAGGTGGCCCGCGCCGAGTTCAACGACGAGCGCCTGCTGCAGCTCGCCCTGCCCCGTACCCGTGCCTGAACGGCCTGACAACAAGACAAGAACAGAGGTCCAGTCCATGTCCGCCCAACCCCATAGCCTGACCCCGCCGCGCCGCGGCTTCGATACAAGGCGCTTCCTCGACGACTGGGCCATGATGCTGGCCGCCGTCGTCATCTTCGCCCTCTGCGCACTGTTCGTGCAGAACTTCCTCTCGCCACTGAACATGCGCGGCCTGGGCCTGGCGATCTCCACCGTGGGCATCGCCGCCTGCACCATGCTGTTCTGCCTGGCCTCCGGGCACTTCGACCTCTCCGTGGGCTCGGTCATCGCC
>CAUQPA010000480.1:0-4102 GCA_963519325.1 uncultured Pseudomonas sp.
AAGAAGAAGTGCTCGGATTCACGCAGCACCGGGGTCGCGCCGGAGATGGCCGACTTGGGATCCTTCAGCTCGGTGGGGGCGTAGGTGGCGCCGCACTTCTCGCAGTTGTCGCCGTACTGGTCGGCGCTGCCGCACTTGGGGCAGGTGCCCTTGATGAAGCGGTCGGCCAGGAACATCTGCTTGTCCGGGTCGAAGTACTGGGTGACCGGACGGGTGGCGATGTGGCCGTTTTCCCGCAGCTTCAGGTAGATGGCGCGCGACAGCTCGCGATTCTCTTCGGCGTGGGTGGAATGGAAGTTGTCGAAGGCCACGCCGAAGTCGGCGAAATCGGCGCTGTGCTCGCGCTTGACGTTGTCGATCAGCTGTTCGGGCGTGATGCCCTCGCGCTCGGCGCGCAGCATGATGGCCGAGCCGTGGGCGTCGTCGGCGCAGACATAGAGGCACTGGTTGCCGCGCAGCCGCTGGAAGCGGGCCCAGATGTCGGTCTGGATGTACTCGACCATGTGGCCGAGATGGATGGAGCCGTTGGCATAGGGCAGGGCGCTGGTGACGAGAATCTTGCGGGGCTCGGTCATGGTCTTGGCTGGATCGCGACGCTGATAAGGTGACCGACCATCATAGCGAAATGGCCGGTCGGTTTCATCCGTGGGGGATGGGCGAGGGCAGGTCCGGACTCAGAGGTCCGCCAACTGCCAGTACAGGGCGCTGACCATGGCTGCGCCCAGGGCGGCACTGCGGGCACCGTTCCAGCCGACCTCCGGACGTGGGTCATTGGCGTTGTCCTTGAATGGCAGCTCCAGGGTCAGGGCCAGGCAGCCGTAGGTGTGGCCGACGTACTTGGTGGCGAGCTTCAGCGTCTCGCTGCCGAAGTGACCACGGGGATAGCCGTACTGGGTCTGGAAATCCGGGCTGGCGCGCTGGAAGCGCTGCAGGAAGGCCAGTTGCTCGGCTTCCTCGCGCTCGCCGAAATTGGGCAGGCCGTTGCAGCCATCGACGAAGACATAGGGCAGGGCCTCGTCGCCATGGATGTCGAGGAAGAGGTCGCAGCCGGTCGCGGCGATGGCGCGGCGTACCGCCAGGACTTCGGGACTGCGCTCTTCGTCCGGCTCCAGCCATTCGCGGTTGAGGTTGGCGCCGGCGGCGTTGGTTCTCAGGTTGCCCAGTGCCGAGCCGTCGGGGTTCATGTTCGGCACCACGTGCAGCACGGCGTGCTCCAGCAGCTTGCCGCCCACCGGATCGCCCTGGTTTTCGCCCAGGCCGAGCAGGCGTCGCAGCAGGCCCTCGACGAACCACTCGGCCATGGGCTCGCCGGGATGCTGGCGAGCGATGATCCAGATGTTTTTCTTTTGCGCGCCCGGCGTACCGATGTGAAGCAGGTCCAGGGAGCGACCCAGCAGCGAGCGACCGACGGTTTCCAGACGGACGGCGGGATGTTGCTGCGCCGCGCCCATGAAGCCCAGGTGACGGCTCTCCGGATAGGGCTCGAAGTAGGCGAAGAACAGGCTGTCGTGCTCCGGAGTCACTTCCCAGCTCAGGGTCTTGCCGTCATAGCGGGTGGGGATGCGGAACCACTGCTGGCCGCAATAGCTGGCCACCACGCCATAGTCGCGCCAGCCCTCGGGGTAGGCGCACTCGCCGGCGTTGTCGAAGGTCAGCCGGCAGGACCGGCCACGGGCGCCTTCCAGGCGGAAATGGAACCACTGGGTGAAGGGCGAGGCGCTGTCGGGGCGGATGCGCAGGCGGATGTCGGCGGGGTCGGCCAGGGACAGCACCTCCACGGCGCCGCTGTCGAAGGTGGAACTGATGTGCAGGGAAGGGGCGTTCACGCAGGGCTCCGCGAGCGAGGGATAAGCCGGGAGTGTAGCGCCGCGTGGATAGGCTTTAGCAAGGACAGTGGGTAGCATAGGCCGCAGCTTCTCTTTCCTATCCGCTGTTTCCGGGAGTCTGCATGACCGCTCCGACTCGCGAGGCCATCGAGGCCGCGCTGCGCCAGTACCACGATCCCTATCTCGAACAGGACCTGCTCAGTGCCGGCGCCCTGCGCGACCTCGCCCTGGATGGCGGCCGGGTGCGCGCCCGCTTCGAGCTGGGCTATGCCGCCGGGCTGTTCAAGGGCGGCCTGGCCCAGGTGCTCAAGACCGCGCTGGAGAACGTCCCCGGGGTCGACACCGCCGAGATACAGATCGACTGCACCATCGCCCCCCACGCGGCCCAGCCGCAGCTGGACGCCATGGGCAACGTCAAGAACATCATCGCCGTGGCCTCGGGCAAGGGCGGGGTGGGCAAGTCCACCACCGCCGCCAACCTGGCCCTGGCACTGGCCCGCGAAGGTGCCCGGGTAGGCGTGCTGGACGCCGACATCTATGGCCCCAGCCAGGGCATCATGTTCGGTTTCGCCGAGGGCACTCGTCCCGAGGTACGCGACGAGAAGTGGTTCATCCCGCTGCAGGCCCATGGCGTCGAGGTCATGTCCATGGCCTTCCTGACCAATGACAAGACCCCGGTGGCCTGGCGTGGCCCCATGGTCTCCGGCGCCCTGATCCAGCTGATCACGCAGACCGCCTGGAACGACCTCGACTACCTGGTGATCGACATGCCCCCGGGCACTGGCGACATCCAGCTGACCCTGGCGCAGAAGGTGCCGGTCGCCGGCGCCGTGGTGGTGACCACGCCCCAGGACCTGGCCCTGCTGGATGCCAAGAAGGGCGTGGAGATGTTCCAGAAGGTCAACATCCCGGTACTCGGGGTGGTGGAGAACATGGCCGTGCACATCTGCTCCAACTGTGGCCACGCCGAGCACCTGTTCGGCGAAGGTGGCGGCAGCAAGCTGGCCGAGCAGTATGGCGTCGACCTGCTGGCCTCGCTGCCCCTGGCCATGGCCATCCGCGAGCAGGCCGATGCCGGGCGGCCCACCGCCATCGCCGATCCCGACAGCCAGATCGCGCTGATCTACCAGGAACTGGCGCGCAAGGTCGGGGCGCGCATCGCCCAGAGCGGTCAGGCGGGTGGCGGGATGCCCACCATCACCGTCAGCGACGACTGATTTCGACCGTTCGCCTTTGAGACCGCGCGGCGATCCAATACAATGCGCGGTCAATTTTTTCGCCCCGGAGCCAGACCTGCCATGAGCATCAAATCGGACAAGTGGATTCGCCGCATGGCCCAGGAGCACGGCATGATCGAGCCGTTCGTCGAGCGCCAGATGCGCGGCGCGGACGACAGCCGGGTGATCTCCTACGGGGTGTCGAGCTACGGCTACGACGTGCGTTGCGCCAACGAATTCAAGGTATTCACCAACATCCATTCGGCGGTGGTGGACCCGAAGAACTTCGACGACAAGAGCTTCGTCGACGTGGTCAGCGACGTCTGCATCATCCCGCCGAATTCCTTCGCCCTGGCGCGCACCGTGGAATACTTCCGCATCCCGCGCGATGTCCTGACCATCTGCCTGGGCAAGAGCACCTATGCCCGCTGCGGCATCATCGTCAACGTCACCCCGCTGGAGCCCGAGTGGGAAGGCCACGTGACCCTGGAGTTCTCCAACACCACCACCCTCCCGGCGAAGATCTACGCCAACGAGGGCGTGGCCCAGATGCTGTTCCTGCAGTCCGACGAGGCCTGCGAGGTCTCCTACAAAGACCGCGGTGGCAAGTACCAGGGCCAGCGCGGCGTGACCCTGCCGCGCGCCTGACCCGCCAGGTGCGAGCGAAGCCGCCTGCTGGGCGGCTTCGTCGTTTTCCGACCTCAAGACCTGGCGTCCGCGGCCGATAGCCTGTCACCTGACTTATCTTTTTGGAGTGGATTTTCCATGGCCGGCATTCTCGACACCGTCGATCAACGCACCCAGCTGGTTGGCGAGAATCGCCTGGAAATTCTCATGTTCCAGCTGTCCAGCCGGCAGATGTTCGCCATCAACGTGTTCAAGGTGCAGGAAGTCCTCAAGCTGCCGCGGCTGACCCAGATGCCCAAGCGGCACCCGATGGTCTGTGGCGTCGTCCACCTGCGCGGCCAGACCCTGCCGGTGATCGACCTCGCCGCTGCCATCGGCATGCGGCCCATCACCCCCAACGAGAACAGCACCATCATCGTCACCGAGTACAAC
>CAUQPA010000481.1:0-4098 GCA_963519325.1 uncultured Pseudomonas sp.
GCTGGGTGCCATCGAGAACATCAAGCTGGAACTGGCCGATCGCCTGGAATGGTTGCGCAGCCAGAATCGCCTGCTCGAAGCCCAGCGCCTGGAGCAGCGCACTCGCTTCGACCTGGAGATGATTCTCGAACTGGGCTACTGCAACGGCATCGAGAACTACAGCCGCTACCTCTCTGGGCGCGGCCCGGGCGAGCCGCCGCCGACCCTCTACGACTATCTGCCGACCAACGCCCTGCTGGTGATCGACGAATCCCACGTCACCGTTCCGCAGATCGGCGCCATGTTCAAGGGCGATCGCTCGCGCAAGGAAACCCTGGTGGAATACGGCTTCCGCCTGCCCTCGGCGCTGGACAACCGGCCACTCAAGTTTGAAGAGTGGGAGGCTGGGGCGCCCCAGACCATCTTCGTCTCGGCCACGCCCGGCCCCTACGAGGAAGAGCATGCCGGTCGCGTGGTCGAGCAGGTGGTGCGGCCCACCGGGCTGGTCGATCCGATCATCGAGATCCGTCCAGCCACCACCCAGGTGGACGACCTGCTGTCCGAGATCCGCCTGCGGGTGGCCAAGGAGGAGCGGGTGCTCTGCACCACCCTGACCAAGCGCATGGCCGAGGACCTCACCGACTACCTGGCCGACCACGACGTGCGGGTGCGCTACCTGCACTCCGACATCGACACCGTGGAGCGGGTGGAGATTATCCGCGACCTGCGGCTGGGGACCTTCGACGTCCTGGTGGGCATCAACCTCCTGCGCGAAGGCCTCGACATGCCCGAGGTCTCGTTGGTGGCGGTGCTCGACGCCGACAAGGAAGGCTTCCTGCGCTCGGAACGCTCGCTGATCCAGACCATCGGCCGGGCGGCGCGCAACCTCAACGGCAAGGCCATCCTCTACGCCGACAGCATCACCGGCTCTATGCAGCGCGCCATCGACGAGACCGAGCGCCGGCGCAACAAGCAGCTGGCGTTCAACGAAGAGCACGGCATCGTGCCCCAGGGCATCAAGAAGGACATCCGCGACATCATGGAGGGCGCCGCAGCCCCTGGTGCCAAGGGCAAGCGCCGCGCGGCCAAGGCCGCCGAGGACCAGGGCGAGTACGCCAGCGAGCTGCGGTCGCCGAGCGAGATCGGCAAGCGCATTCGGCAGCTCGAAGAGAAGATGCTGCAACTGGCGCGCGACCTGCAATTCGAGTCCGCCGCCCAGCTGCGGGACGAGATCCAGGCCTTGCGCGAGCGCTTGGTCCAAGTCTGAGAGCCTGTACACGTTCTGCTGCGCGTCGGCCAAGCTGAGTTGAAAATAGTCTGGGTCGCCAGCCCGGTCGGAATGCTCATTTACTACTCGTAAACTCCGCTTCCTCAACCATTTTCGCCTTGCTTGGCTCTAGCTCGCGAAAACGTGAACAGGCTCTGCGGGGCCGTCAACTGGCAGCGCCGACCCCGGCGCTGCTACCATTCCGCCTTTGCAGCCTCCCGTGTCCTCAGGAAAGCCAATGACCACTGTTCGCACGCGCATCGCGCCGTCGCCCACCGGCGACCCGCATGTCGGCACTGCCTATATCGCCCTGTTCAATCTCTGCTTTGCCCGCCAGCACGGCGGTCAGTTCATCCTGCGCATCGAGGACACCGACCAGGTACGCTCGACCCGCGAATCCGAACAGCAGATCTACCATGCCCTGCGCTGGCTGGGCATCGAATGGGACGAGGGTCCGGACGTCGGCGGTCCCCACGGCCCCTATCGGCAGAGCGAGCGCGGCGAGATCTACTGGAAGTACGCCCGGGAGCTGGTGGAGAAGGGCCATGCCTTCTACTGCTTCGCCACGCCGGAAGAACTCGACCAGATGCGTGCCGAACAACAGGCGCGCGGCGAGACCCCACGCTACGACGGTCGTGGCTTGCGCCTGTCCGAGGAAGAAGTCCAGCAGCGGCTGGACGCCGGCCAGCCCTACGTCATCCGCATGAAGGTGCCGGAGGAGGGCGTCTGCGTCGTGCCCGATCTCCTGCGCGGCGATGTCGAGATCCCCTGGGATCGCATGGACATGCAGGTGCTGATGAAGGCCGACGGCCTGCCCACCTACTTCCTGGCCAACGTGGTCGACGACCACCTGATGGGCATCACCCACGTCCTGCGCGGCGAGGAGTGGCTGCCCTCGGCGCCCAAGCTGATCAAGCTCTACGAATACTTCGGCTGGGAGCAACCGCAGCTGTGCTACATGCCGCTGCTACGCAATCCGGACAAGAGCAAGCTCTCCAAGCGCAAGAATCCCACCTCGGTGACCTTCTACCAGCGCATGGGCTACCTGCCCGAAGCCATGCTCAACTACCTCGGCCGCATGGGCTGGTCCATGCCCGATGAGCGCGAGAAATTCACCCTGGCCGAGATGGTCGAGCATTTCGATCTGCAACGCGTGTCCCTGGGTGGCCCCATCTTCGACGTCGAGAAGCTCTCCTGGCTCAACGGCCAGTGGCTGCGCGAGCTGAGCCCCGAGCGCTTCGCCGCCGAGGTGCAGCAGTGGGCGCTCAATCCCGAGTACCTGCTCAGGATCGCCCCCCTGGTGCAGCAGCGCGTCGAGACCTTCAGCCAGATCGCCCCGCTGGCCGGCTTCTTCTTCAGCGGTGCCCTGAACCTCGATCCGGCGCTGTTCCAGCACAAGAAGCTGTCCGCCGACCAGGTGCGCCTGGTCATGCAGTTGCTGCTGTGGAAGCTTGAGGCCCTGCGCCAGTGGGACAAGGAGCGCATCACCGCGGTGATCCAGGCGGTCGCCGAGCACCAGCAGCTCAAGCTGCGGGATGTCATGCCGCTGCTGTTCGCCGCCATCACCGGCCAGGCCAGCTCGGTCTCGGTGCTGGATGCCATGGAGATCCTCGGCCCGGACCTCACCCGCTTCCGCCTGCGCCAGGCCGTGGAGCTGCTGGGTGCGCCGTCCAAGAAGGAAACCAAGGAGTGGGAGAAGCTGCTGGCCGAACTCGGCTGACGTTCTCCCGGCCGGCCCCGCTCCGGGGCCGGTGCCTTATCCCACGCCAGGATGGCCGCATGACTTCCGTTCCTCCGCAACGCCACACCCTGCTGGAAGACGTTCAGGCGCTCTTCAGCGCGACGCTGATGATCGCCCTGGCGATCAATCTCTATCGCCACGCCGAGTTGCTCACCGGCGGCACGGCCGGCCTCGCGTTCCTCGCCCAGTACGGCACCCGGCTGTCCTTCGGCCAGGCCTTCTTCCTCATCAATCTGCCGTTCTACTGGCTGGCGGTAAAGCGCCTCGGCTGGGCCTTCACCCTGCGTACCCTGGCGGCGGTGACCCTGGTCTCGCTATTCACCGAACTGACGCCCAGGCTGGTGACCTTCCAGGCCCTGCAACCGCTCTATGCGGCGGTGATTGGCGGGGTACTGATGGGCGTGGGCCTGCTTATCCTGTTTCGCCATCGGGCCAGCCTGGGCGGCATCAACATCGCCGTGCTCTACCTGCAGGATCGCTACGGCTGGCGGGCCGGCAAGATCCAGATGGGCATCGACTGCCTGATCGTCCTCCTGGCGCTGTTCGTCGTGGAGCCGGGGGCGATCCTCACCTCCATTCTCGGCGCCGTCATCCTCAATCTGACCCTGGCGATCAATCATCGCCCCGGTCGCTACAGCGCCATCAGCTAGAGGCTTTCCGTCGCGCCAGCGCAACTTCGATTGGTCCGCGACCCGCCTTGGCTTTAAGATGACGCCCATTTTCGGCGGCCAAGGTCGTCGTCATTGCAAGTTGAAGAGGTCTCCATGAGCTGCGATTTCCTGGCACAAGCCCTTCCCGGCGTACAGAAACTCTCGCCCTATGTGCCCGGCAAGCCCGTCGATGAACTGGCCCGCGAACTGGGCATCGCGCCCGCCAGCATCGTCAAGCTCGCCAGCAACGAGAACCCGCTCGGGCCCAGCGCCAAGGCGCTCGAGGCCATCCGTGCCGAGCTGGCCGAATTGACCCGCTATCCCGATGGCGGCGGCTTCGACCTCAAGCAGGCCCTGAGCCAAAGGTTCGGCGTGGCCGCCAACGGCATCACCCTGGGCAACGGCTCCAACGACATCCTCGAACTGGTCGCCCGTGCCTACCTGGCGCCCGGCTACAACGC
>CAUQPA010000482.1:0-4095 GCA_963519325.1 uncultured Pseudomonas sp.
GCCTATCACCGTCCTGACCGGGGAGTAGGCCATGTCCCTGACACATTTCGCCCTGAATCGCGGGCGACTGGTGCTCTTCGTCGCCGTCGCCCTGCTGTTGGGCGGCCTCTATGCCTTCCTCGGCTTTCCGTCCCAGGAGGAACCGAGCGTGACGGTTCGCGACGCCCTGGTCAGCGTCGCCCTGCCCGGCCTGCCCAGCGACCGCGTGGAACAGCTGCTGGCCAAGCCTCTGGAAGATCGGCTGCGTGAACTGCCCGAACTCAGGACCCTGGTCACTACCCTCAGACCGGGCCAGGCCATCCTTCAGCTCACCGCGCGGGATGACGTCAAGGATCTGCCGGCCCTCTGGCAAAGGGTGCGAAACAAACTGGCCGAGGTCGCACCCGGTCTGCCCGAGGGTACCCAGGGCCCGAGCCTGGACGACGACTTCGGGCGGGTGGCGGTGGCCTCCATCGCGGTGACCGCGCCGGGCTTCTCCCCGAGCGAGCTGCGCACCGAGGTGGAACGCCTGCGCCGGGCGCTCTACGCGCTGCCCGGCGTCGAACGCATCGCCCTCTACGGCCTGCAACAGGAGCGCCTGGTCCTCGAGCTGGATGCCACCGCGCTCGCCCGGCTCCGGCTGCCGCCACAGGCCCTGCTGGACCAGTTGCGCACGCGTAACCTGCTGGTCACTGGCGGCACTCTTCACCTTGGCGAGCGCGACCTCAGCCTTTCCATCAGTGGTGAGGTGCCGGACCCGGCCGCATTGGCCGCGTTGCCGATCCAGCTGCCTGAAGGTGCCGCCGTCCCCCTGGCCGCCCTGGCGCAGATCCGGGTCGCGTCCGAGCAGCCGCCGCGCAGCGCCGCCTTCTATCGCGGCGAGCGGGCCCTGGTCCTGGGTATCGCGATGACGCCCGGACGCAACGTCGAGGCCTTCGGCGCCGAGCTGCACGACCGGCTCAAGGCACTGGAGGGAACGCTACCCACCGGCTTCGCCCTACACCGGGTGACCTTCCAGCCCGAGGTGGTGAACCACGCCATGGAGCGCATGCAGCATGTGCTGATGGAGACCATGGTGATCGTCATGGCCGTGGTGATGCTGTTCCTTGGCTGGCGCCTGGGGCTCATCGTCGGCGCCATCGTGCCGCTGACGGTACTGGCCACCCTGCTGGTCATGCGCGCCCTGGGTATCGAGCTGCAGACGGTGTCCATCGCCGCCCTCATCCTGGCCCTGGGTCTGCTGGTGGACAACGGTATCGTCATCGCCGAGGACATCGAGCGACGGCTACGCGCCGGCGAGGCACGGCGGGACGCCTGCGAAGCGGCCGGCCGCACCCTGGCCATCCCGCTACTGACCTCCTCGCTGGTGATCATCCTGGCGTTCTCGCCGTTCTTTCTTGGCCAGACCAGTACCAACGAGTACCTGAGATCCCTGGCCGTGGTCCTGGCGCTTACCTTGCTCGGCTCCTGGTTACTGAGCCTGACCGTGACGCCCCTGCTCTGCCTGCGCCTGGTGCCCGACCCCACCCATGCCAGCCCGACCTCCGGCAGCGTCCTGCATCGCGGCTATCGGCGGCTGCTGGAGACCCTGCTGGGCCACAAGCTGGCCTACCTGCTGGCCATGCTCCTGCTCCTGGGGCTGGCCACCTTCAAGGTACTCAGCCTGCCCTACGACTTCCTGCCACCTTCGGATCGCCACCAGTTCCAGCTCCCCATCCAGCTGGAACCTGGCACCCCAGCCCAACGCACCCTGGAACTCATGCAGGACTTCAGCCGCTGGCTAGGCACGGAGGCGGATATCGTCGAGAGCATCGGCTACGTCGCCGACGGCGGCCCGCGCATCGTCCTGGGGCTGAATCCACCGCTGCCCGGTCCCAACGTCGCCTACTTCACCGTGACGACCCGCCCGGACGCCGATCTGCAACAGGTCATGGCCCGGGTCGGTGAACACCTGTCGCGGCAGTACCCCGAGGTCCGCGCCCAGCCCAAGCGCTTCTCCCTGGGTACCACCGAAAGCGGTCTGGCGGTCTATCGCCTGAGCGGGCCGGACGAAGCCGTCCTGCGTCAGCTCGGCGCCCAGCTCGAAGACCTGCTCGGCGCGGTGCCCGGGACCCGCGACATCCAGGACGACTGGGGTCCGCGGCTGCTGCGCTACCAGGTGGAGGTCGACCAGGCCCGCGCCCGCGTCGCGGGTATCGACAGCCGGGATCTGGCCCAGGCGCTGCAACTGGCGGGCGATGGGCTGCCAGGCGCACAGCTGCGCGATGGCCAGTATCCCGTCGACATCGCGGCCCGCAGCCGCACTCCCGGCACCTCGCTGGACAGCGTCCTGGTCTATCCCCATGGCGGCGGTGAGCCGCTGCCACTGGCCGCGATCGCCCGGGTCGAGCTGGCCAGCGAAGCCGGCGTAAAGGTACGCCGCAATCTGGAGCGGACCCTCACCGTCAGCGCGCGCAATCCAGGCATGACCGCCGCCACCCTGGTCGCCACCCTCGCGCCGCAGTTGCCCACCCTGCGACTACCGCCCGGCTACCGCCTGGAACTGGGCGGCGAGATCGAAGACTCCGCTGCGGCCAACGATGCCCTGCTGCGCTACCTGCCCCTGGCCGCCGTCGCCATGCTGCTGCTCTTCCTCTGGCAATTCGATTCCTGGCGCAAGGTACTGATCATCGTCGCCAGCATTCCCTTCATCCTCATCGGGGTCGCCCTCGCGCTCTGGCTGAGCGGCCATCCCTTCGGCTTCATGGCCACCTTCGGGTTGCTGTCCCTGGCCGGCATCATCGTCAACAACGCGGTGCTGCTGCTCGAACGCATCGAGACCGAGTTGCAGGCTGGCAAGCCGCTGACGCCCGCGTTGCTCGATGCCGCGGGCGAACGCCTGCGGCCCATCATCATGACCAAACTCACCTGCATCCTCGGTCTCATCCCGCTGATGCTCTTTGCCGGTCCCCTATGGACGGGCATGGCGATCAGCATGATCGGCGGCCTGGCCCTGGGCACCCTGGTCACCCTGGGGCTGATCCCGGTGCTCTATGGGTTGCTGTACGAGCGACGCTGAGCGGGCCGGCGGGCGCGGTGGCGGGCCGCTTCGCTGGTGTAAACGGCCAATGACGTTATGCTGGAGGAGATCCGTGGCCGCCTTCGCGTGCGGCTGCCCCTCGCCGCGGTGCCCTCGTCGCGCGCGCCGTCAAGGAATGCCTCATGACCAGACTCCCGTCCCCACCGGAGGCTATCCCGCTTCCCCCGCTCATCGTGATCGGTGCCTCCGCCGGCGGCATCAGCGTCATCCAGCAGCTGTTCGAAGCGCTGGGCGCAGGGCTGCCGTTCGCCTTCATCGTGCTCCAGCATCTCCCGCCGGGCAGCCCCAGCGGTCTGGCTGGTCTGCTCCAGCACTGGACGGCGATGCCGGTCCAGGCCGCCGAGCGCGGTACCCGCCCCCTGCCCACGCGGGTCCATCTGCCCTCCCCCGACGACATCCTCACCCTGGAGGATCGCTGCTTCCATACCCGCCCCGCCGCAGGCGGACAGCGGCGCCCTGGAACGGATGCCATCGATGCCTTCCTGGAGAGCCTGACACCACCGGAGGCCGCCCGTACCGTTCTGGTGATCCTGTCCGGCAGCGGCATGGACGGCACCGCCGGCGCTGTCCACATCCGGCAACGCGGCGGTACGGTCATCGTCCAGGATCCGCTCACGGCGGCCTACGAAAGCATGCCGAACGCCATCGTCCGACGCGGTTTGCATCACCTGGCCCTGTCCATCGGCGATATCGCCCGTTATCTCATCGGCTGCGCTGCGCCGGATCACCCTTGGCCGGAGGCGACGACGCAACAGATCCCCCTGTCGGCCAACCTGGAGCATATCCTTGTCCTGATCCGCCGCCAGGCCGCCTTTGACTTCAGTGGCTACAAGGCCTCCCCCCTGCTCTGGCGCATTCAGCAACGCATGGATATCCGTCGGGTCTGGGGCTTCAGTGACTATGCCGCCCTGCTCGAGGACGATCCTGCGGAGCTGGTGGCCTTGGTCAAGGGCATTCCCGTCCACGTGACCGAGTTCTTTCGAGACGCCGATGTCTGGGACAGGCTGCGCGAAGACGTCCTGTTGCCGCTCCTAAGC
>CAUQPA010000483.1:0-4094 GCA_963519325.1 uncultured Pseudomonas sp.
CTCCACCCCGACCGCGGCCGCTCGCTCTACCAGCTCGGCTTCGCGGGCCAGGCTCGCCACCGGCAGGCAGAGGTGCAGGCCGGCAACCGGGACGCCCGGCGTGGCGCAGCCGGCTACCGTAGGCCAGCCGGCCAGCAGGGCATCGCGGCGGCTGCGCGCGGCGCGTCTCATGCGGCGGATGTGGCGCTGGAAGTGGCCCTGCTCGATGAAGTCGGCCATGACCGCCTGGGTGGCGCTGTCGAGGTGGCGGATTCCGGCGCGTTGCAGGGCCAGGAGTTCCGGCACCAGGGCCGGCGGCGCCACTAGATAGCCCAGCCGCAAGCCGGGAAAGGCGATCTTGGAGAAGGTGCCGACATAGAGCACCCGGCCATGTCGATCCAGCGCGGCCAGGGGCGCCAGCGGCGCACCCTGGTAGCGGTACTCGCCATCGTAGTCGTCCTCGACGATCCAGCCATCCGTCTGCCGCGCCCAGTCCAGCAGCGCCAGCCGTCGCGGCAGGGAAAGCACCGCGCCGGTGGGATACTGGTGCGAGGGGGTGACATAGACCAGTCGGCAGTCCGGATGGTCAGCCAGGCGATCCACCTGGAGCCCGGCAGCATCCACCGGCACGCCCTGTAGCTGAGCTCCACCACTCTGCAACGCCAGGCCCGCGGCGCGATAGCCGGGGTCTTCCATAGCTGCCTGTACCCCGGGCGCCAGCAGCAGCCGGGCGCACAGCTCGATGGCCTGCTGGGCGCCCGTGGTGATGAGGATCTGCTCGGGCGTGCAGACCAGTCCGCGCGCCTGGCGCAGATAGGCACAGAGCAGCCGCCGCAGCCGTGGCTCGCCGCCGGGTTCGCGATAGCCCAGCAGCGCTGGCTCCGGCTGGCGCCAGAAGCGCTGCTGCAGCCGTGCCCAGGTGGCGAAGGGAAACAGATCCATGGCCGGCAAGCCGACCCGAAAGGCGCACGGCGCTCCCGGCGGCACGCTGACCGGCAGTGCGGTTGTCATCCCGGCCGAATCACCGGGAGCGACCAGCGCCTGGGCCACGGGCGCGACATAGGTGCCGTCGCCCAGGCGGCTGTCGAGAAAGCCCTCGGCCAGCAGTTGCTCGTAGGCGGCGGTCACGGTATTGCGCGAGATACCTAGCAACCGCGCCAGTTCGCGACTGGCCGGCAGGCGCACTCCGGCGGCCAACTCACCGGTCAGGATGCGCTCGCGCAGGCCCTGGTAAAGCTGGCGTGCCAGGCCCTGGCCGGGTTTCAGCAGCAGACCCGAGGGATCGAATCCCAGCATGGATTGGCACCCTGAAAGTCATGAAAATTGGCTCTTACAGGGAGCCAAAGCCGACCTTAGCATGGCGAGACGCCGCTGGAGAGATAGCGCCCATGTATCCCAATCCCGCCTTCCGTCTCGACGACCTGCCCAGGCTGCACCAGCACCTGCGGGAACACGCCCTGGCACTGCTGGTGAGCCAGACCGAGGCCGGTCCGCTGGTCAGCCATCTGCCGCTCTGGCTGGATCCTGACGAAGGTCCCTATGGCACCCTGTACGGTCATCTGGCACGCAGCAATCCCCAGGCGGAGGCGCTGACCGGGGCCGGTAGGGTACTGGCGGTGTTCCAGGGCCCCCAGGCCTATGTCAGCCCCTCCTTCTATCCCGGCAAGGCCGAGCATGGGCGGGTGGTGCCGACCTGGAACTACCAGGCGGTGCACGCCCGCGGCACGGTCGAGGTGTTCGATGAGCCCGAGCGCCTGCTGCCGCTACTGGAGCGGCTCACCAACCAGCATGAAGCCGGCCGTGCGCAACCCTGGCAGGTCGCGGATGCCCCCGCGGATTACCTGCAGGGCATGCTGCGCGCCATTCGCGGCCTGCGCCTGCCCCTCGACAGTCTCCAGGGCATCGCCAAGCTCAGCCAGAATCGCAACGCCGCCGACCGCACGGGCGTCCGCCAGGGCCTGGCCGCCAGCCCGGTACCCGGCGACCAGGCCCTGGCCGCCCTGATCACCTCTCCCGCCTGACCCTGGAGACATCCATGACCATCCGCCCTCTGGCCGAAGCCGACCACGCCGTCTGGCACGACCTCTGGCAGGCCTATCTGGCCTTCTACGAAACCGTCCTGCCGGAGACCACCTACGCCAGTACCTGGCGGCGCCTGCTCGATCCGCGCGAGCCCATCCATGGCGCCCTGGCCTGGGACGGTGAGCGGCCGCTAGGACTGGTGCATTTCATCTATCACCGCTCCTGCTGGACCGAGACCGACTATTGCTACCTGCAGGATCTCTATGTCGCCGCGGGCCATCGTGGCGGTGGCCTGGGTCGCCAGCTCATCGAATACGTCTATGCCCGTGCCGAAGCGGACGGCTGCAACCGGGTGCACTGGCTGACCCAGGAGACCAACTATCCGGGGCGCCAGCTTTACGACCGTATCGCTGCCCGCTCCGGCTTCATCCAGTACCGCCAACTCTTGGGAGAGCGCCCATGACCCACCTCGCCTGGACCCCTGCCAGAGTACCCCAGGCTCGCCCACTGCAAGGCCACCATGTGCGCCTGGAGCCCCTCGATCCGGCGCACCATGGCGCCGATCTCTGGCAAGCCCTGCAAGCCGGCGAGCAGGCCGATCCGACGCTCTGGGACTTCCTGCCCTATGGCCCCTTCGCCGACCAGGCGGCCTTCCAGACCTGGCTGGCGACCCTGGCCCCGGGCGATGATCCGCTGTTCTATGCCGTGGTCGACCCCCGCGACGGCCGCGCCCTGGGCCAACTCAGCCTGATGAGCATCGTGCCCGACCATGGCAGCATCGAGATCGGCCATGTCGCCTTCGGTGGGCGCCTGCAGCGCACGCCGCTGGCCACCGAGGCCGTGCACCTGCTGATGCAGGAAGCCTTCGCCCTCGGCTATCGCCGCCTGGAATGGAAGTGCAACGCCGCCAACGCCCGTTCGAAACGGGCCGCCGAGCGCCTGGGCTTTCGCTACGAAGGCCTGTTCCGCCAGCACCGGGTGGTCAAGGGGTGCAATCGCGACACCGCCTGGTTCAGCCTGCTGGATGGGGAATGGCCCGCCGTGGACGCAGGCTTCCAGCGCTGGCTGGCGGCGGAGAATTTCGATGCCGAGGGCCGGCAACGCAACGTCCTGGCCGTAGCCGCCGCGGCGGAGCGCTAGGCCGCTAGCGGATCACAGCGGGGCGAGCCTGCCGCCCCGTAGAGGAGTCCTTGGCCTGGTGCCGGCTCATTCGCCGCGGATATAGCCTTCCAGCTGGCGGATCAGCGCGGCCTGCTCGATCATGGTTTCCTTGACCAGGTCGCCGATGGACAGCAGGCCAATCAGGCGGCCATTACCCATCACCGGCAGGTGGCGCAGGCGGTGCTCGGTCATCAATGCCAGGCAATCGGCGACCGTCTGCTGCGGCAGGATGATGATCACCGCGGCGGTCATGATGGTGCTCACCGGGGTGGCATAGGAGGAGCGTCCCTGCAGCACCATCTTGCGCGCATAGTCGCGCTCGCTGACGATGCCGACCAGTTCGTTACCCCGCACCACCGGCAGGGCACCGACGTTCTTGTCCGCCATCAGCTGCAGCGCCTCGAGCACCGAGGCTTCCGGCGTGGTGGTGTAGACGTCTTGCTGGGCTTTGGCGGCGAGCAACTGGGCGACGGTTTTCATGATTGTTCTCCTGAGGGTAGGCGAGCGTGACCGGGAACGCCTGGCAGGGCCAGTCAGCCGATTACATCAGGCCGATTGAACACCCTTATCGCCCGAGCGACGTCGATCCCGCCACAGGCGCCATGCCAGGGCCAGCAGGAAACCGGCCGTCAGCAGCATCACCAGGGTGGGCGCCGGGGCGCTGTCCCAGACCAGGCTCAGCAGCACCCCGCCCAGGGCCGCCATCACGGCCAGGGTGGTGGCCAGCAGCAGCATCCAGCCAAAGGAACGGGTCAGCAAAAAGGCCGTGGCACCGGGGGCGATCAGCAGCGCTACCACCGGCACCATGCCCACCGCCTGCAGGGCGCCGACCACGGTCAGGGCGATCAGACCGAGCAGGCCGTAGTGCAGCAGCCCTACCCGCAGCCCCAGGGCCCGGGCCTGGGCCGCGTCGAAGGCCAGCACCAGCAGGT
>CAUQPA010000484.1:0-4072 GCA_963519325.1 uncultured Pseudomonas sp.
ACCGGAGAACTGGTAGTTCTTGTTGGAGAACTTGCCGCCGGCGTGCAGCTTGGTGAGGATCAGCTCGACGCCGGAGACGCCCTCTTCCGGGTGGATGTCCACCGGCATGCCGCGGCCATCGTCGATCACCTCGAGGGAGTTGTCGGCATGCAGGATCACCTGCACCGCGCGGGCATGGCCGGCCAGGGCCTCGTCCACGCTGTTGTCGATGACTTCCTGGGCCAGGTGATTGGGCCGGGAGGTGTCGGTGTACATGCCAGGGCGCTTGCGCACCGGATCGAGTCCGGAAAGGACTTCGATGGCATCGGCGTTATAGGCGTTCTGCGTGGCCATGGGGTCTCTATTCGAAGGTGTTGAAATCCAGCTCCCGCCAGAGCGCCGGGTCGAAGCCGGCCAGCTCCAGCAGCAGCGGCAGCTGGCGATGGAAGCCCTGGAAGCCGTGGTCGCCGCCCTGCTCGATGCGCAGGGTGCAGGCGCCGTAGTAGCGTTCGGCGTCGCGGTAGTCGAGGGTCTCGTCGCCGGTCTGCAGCCAGACGTGGAAGCGCTCGGGATCGGCCGGCGCCGCGACTTCCAACGCGCTCAGGGCCGCGACGTGGGCCTCGGTGAGGGTCCAGGTCTCGCCGGTGTGGTGATTGCGCTGAGGACCCAGGTAATGCTCCATGAAGCGCCAGGGCCGCACCGCCGGGTTGATCAGCACGGCCTTGAGCCCGTGGCGTTCCGCCAGGACGGTCGCATAGTAGCCGCCCAGGGAGCTGCCGACCAGCAAGGGGGCGTCCAGCTCGGCCAGTTCGCGCTCCAGCAAGGCGAAGGCGGCGCCAGCATCGTTGGGCAGCGCCGGCGTACGCAGCTGGTCCGCGAGGCCTAGGTGCGTCATGCAGGCGGTCAGCTGCCGCGCCTTCAAGGACGCGGGTGAGCTGTTGAAACCATGGATATAGAGGATCGACGGCATCGGGCCGCTCCTACTGGATAAAAAAACAGGTATAGGGTAACCCGTTTCGATCCCTGCCACCATGACCGACCGGCGTCAGTAGCCCGCGGCGCTGTGGTCCACGGCGAAGCCATGCTGCTCCAGGCGCGAGACGCCGGTCTCCAGACCGCCATCGGGCAACAGCCGCAACCAGCGATACCCCGGGGCCTGGTCGCCGGCCTTGAAGTCCTGGCTACCCGGCTCGAATTGCAGCCCGGTGGAGGGCGAGGCCAGCAGCCGCACGCCGTTGCGCAACTGATCGAATTCCTGGTGGATATGGCCCCAGAGCACCACCCTGACCTGAGGGTGGCGATCCAGCACGGCGAACAGTTCGTCCGGCCGGTGCAGCCCCAGGGGCTCCATCCAGCCGCAGCCCACCGGTACCGGGTGATGGTGCAGGCAGATCAGCGCCGGGCGCTCGGGTGCCGCGGCCAGGGCTTCGTCCAGCGCGACCAGCTGCGCCTGCTCCAGCTCGCCGAACACACAGCCACGCACGGTGCTGTCGAGCAGGATCAGCCGCCAGGCGCCCACATCGGTGACCGTTTCGAGGAAGTCGCGATCGCCACAGGCCTTGGCCATGGGCGCATTCTCGTCATGATTGCCGGCCAGCCAGCGCATGGGCGCGGCGAGGGGCTCGGTCAGTTCGCAGAATCGCTGGTAGGACGCCACCGATCCGTCCTGGGAGAGGTCGCCGCTGGCCAGCAGCAGGTCGATGCGGGGCTGCTCGCGCTGCACCTGGGCGACCACCTGTTGCAGGCTGGCCGCCGTGTCTATGCCCAGCAACCGGCCACTGGCGCGCGCGAACAGATGGCTATCGGTCAGTTGAACAACCAGGGGAGCGTCGACACTATCCGGCAAACTCACCAAAGCCTCCTAGGCATAAGGGGACAACGAGCGCAGGCAGGGTGCAGAAAAGTTCCCAGGAACTTGCGTGCATGGTTCACATTTTCGCAGCTTGACCAGCATCAGGGAAGACGCGGCTGTCAGCGTTGCGCTCTGGTGCTCATCGCTGCAGGATGGGCTCGGCCTCGTGGCCACAGGCCAGGCAGTGACTCAGCCACTCGCCGAGGAACAGATTGAGCTGGCTCTTCTCGTCGGGCTGGTGCATCGCCTGGTTGGGATAGGGATAGCGACCGAGCAGGTGCCGCGAGGCTCCCGCCGAAACCACCTCCGCCATCCGCGCATCGTGATACACCCGCACTTCCAGCTCGGGCACCGGCAGCCAGGGCAGCCCCAGCTCCTGGCGCACCCGCAGCGCCGTCGTGTAGGGACAGGCTTCGGTGACTTCCAGGGCGAGCACCCCCAGCGGTCGCTCGCCCTGAGACAACATGACGCGGCGCGACACCACGGCTTCCCGCATCTTGGGCAGAAGCCGCATCAGCCGCACGTAGTTGGCCTCGCACGTGGCCTGCAGGCCCGGCAGGTCAACTCGATAGCGATCTCGCAGTTTCAGCCCCATAACCCCCGTACCTCGGCGCGATTGAGCGCCAACCATTGCAGGGCGATGATAGCCGCTGCGTTATTGATTCGACCGTCGCGAACCCCGGCCAGTGCCTCGTTCAACGACCAGACATGGACGCGAATGTCCTCGCCCTCCTCTTCCAGGCCATGGACGCCGCCGGCGTCCGCGGTGCTGCAGCGCCCCAGGTAGAGATAGACCTGTTCGTCGCTGCCGCCAGGCGAGGGGAAGTAGGTGGAGATGGGCCAGAGCGATTGCAAGGTCAGGCCAGCCTCTTCCTCGGCTTCCCGATGAGCGACCGCCTCGACCGCCTCGCCCTGCTTGTCCACCAAGCCCGCAACCGGCTCAAGCAGCCAGGGATGAGCGGTCTTTTCCATGACGCCGACGCGAAACTGCTCGATCAGCACCACCTCGTCGCGCACAGCGTCGTAGGGCAGCACGCAGACGGCGTCGGGGCGCACGAAGACCTCGCGCTCCAGCTCGGGGCCGAGCCCACCGGAGAACTGCCGATGGCGCAGCCGGAAACGGGCCATCCGGTAGAAGCCCTGGAAGCAGATCTCGCGACTCAGGATCTCGACGGCAGGCGCCTGGGATTCGTTGGCTTCGTTCATGGGCGCTCCAGCGCTGGTGAAAGGTAATCAGATCATCCTAGCGCGCCGCTTGCGCGCGTGCAGCCCCTGACGGGACAAGTCGCGAAACGGACAACAAGCCGGGAATCCTCCGCGCGGCCCTGGCAAACTTATGCGGCCAGACGGGTTCGAAAGCCGTCCCACTCCGTTCCAACGAAGGTTTCAACGACAAGGAATCCCATGCGTATCCGCCCGCTCCTCCTGCTCGCCGGCCTGCTGCTCGGTGGTTGCCAAAGCGTCTTCGGCCCCAACCTTGACAAACCCCTCACGCCCCGCCATCAGGCCTGGGAACACCGGCCCGCCGGTTGCCAGGGCGAAGACTGCCCGCTGATCAACATCGACTACGTGGAATTCGGCGAGCCGGCGCTGGACGCCCTGGTGCAGCGCCACCTCCTGGGCCTGGCCCGAGCCGAGCCGGGCGCGCCCATCCCTGCCTCCCTGGCCGGCTACGAGCGCGACTTCCTCAGCCAGGCCCAGCCGCGCTGGAGCAGCTATCTGCAGGCCAAGGTGCGCGAGCAGCATGACGGTCTGGTGATCATCGAATTCTCCAGCTACCTGGCCAATGGCGGCGCCCACGGTCTGGCCGGCCGCGACTTCGTCACCTGGGATCGCCACCTAGATCGCGAGATCACCCTCCGCGATATGCTGATTCCTGGCCAGGAAGGCGAGTTCTGGCGCCTGGCGCAACTCTCGCGGGAGGCCTGGATGGTCAGCAACGGCGTCGGCGACGCCGAATTCCACCAGCAGTGGCCCTTCCTCAAGACCAACAACGTGGCCCTGGACTTCGGCGCCCTGACGCTCAAGTACGACATCGGCAGCATCGCCCCCTACGCCATGGGCCACCCGGAGCTGAAGATCCCCTATCCCAAGCTCAATGGCATCCTCAAGGGCGAATATTTCCCAGGACGAGGCAAGGCGCGGCAGCCGTAGGACCTGATCAACAGAAATCATCTGCCGTAATTGGGTTTGATCGCGGCCATGGGCCGCTCCTACAGCGGACTCGATCTTCTGTAGGAG
>CAUQPA010000485.1:0-4059 GCA_963519325.1 uncultured Pseudomonas sp.
GCCGAGAGCCTGCTGGTGCTGCAAGGTCGCCTCGGGCTGCTGACCTTCGATGAGGCGGGTCAGGTGCTGCTGCGCCGCGAGCTGTCCGTGGCGGCCGGTTGCCTGGGCGTCGATCTTGCGCCGGGCCAGTACCATGCCCTGGTCGCCCTGGACGGTGACTGCCTGTTCTTCGAGTGCAAGGCCGGTCCTTTCACGCCCCTGGGCGAGGGCGAGCGCCCGGCCTGGGCACCCCGGGAGGAGGCGGCCGACGCCGCCGCCTATCGCCGCTGGATGCGTGCGCAATTCGACTGAACTTTTGCGCCGCGTCGCGGTATTGCCACGGCTTTGTCACTGGCGGGCCGGCGGAAGGCGGGGTTAGAATCAGAATCCCTTTTTCGACAATCCCCCAGCACAGGTAGCTAAAGGATGCGCAAGGATAAAAAGCAGGTCATCGGTGAAGAGATCAGCGACGAGCAGATCAAGCTGTTCCTCGACGTCGAGCCAGCGGACGATACTCCCGCGTCTCTGCACAAGCTGGTCAAGGCCTATCGCGGCCTGCGCCCGGACGACTTCGAGCGCTTCGTCGGCTTCTTCGTCGAGGCTGGCTACGACCTGGATGCGCGCAATGCCCAGGGCGAGGACTTCATCGAGCTGATCCGCAGCCATCGCCAGGCCGAGCCCTATATCGATGCCCTGCGCGCCGCGCACGCCTGATCTGCCACAGGCAAAAAGAAACCCCGCCTTGGCGGGGTTTCTTTTTGCCTAGAGAGGGGGCCGCCTGAGCGGCCCGCACTTCATCAGGCTTCGCGGTTGCGCGTCAGCAGCGCAGGCTTCTCGCCACGCGGCCGGCTCGGCAGGTCTTCCAGCTGCTCCAGGGTCGGCAGGCGGTCGGCGCGCGATGGCTTGTGCACGATCTTCGGCTGCGGCTTGCTCGAGGCCCGCTCCTCCGCGGCATAGGCGCGCGGCTCGCTGGGGGTGGACTCGTACGGCCGGGCAGCCCGGGGCTGGCCGTTCTGGCCGCGGCGCTTGCCGGGCTGTTGCTGCTGTTGGCCACGCTGGCCACGGGCAGCGCCCTGGCCCTGACCCTGGCGCGGTTGGCCAGTGCCGGTCGCGGCAGCCGGACGGCCACCGTTGCCGCCGTTACCACTGCGCGGGCCCTTGCGGCCCTTGCCCTGGTAGGGGCTGACGTAGTCGACGCTGTTGCCGAAGTTGTCGTAATCGTCGTCCAGGAATTCTTCCGGATCGCGATTGCGCGGCTGCTGGGCCGCGGCCTGAGCGGGTTGCGCATTGGCCTGACCGGCGTCATCGCGATCACGGCGATCACGCCGATTGCGGGTACGGCCCTTGCGCTCGCCCTGGGGCTGCCCGGCGGACTGCTCGCCGTTGGCGGCGCGACCCGGGTTCTGGCCCTGGTTCTGGCTCTTGCCTTCGCTGCGCGCCGGCTTGTCGGCCTTCTTCTGGCGATTCTGCTGCTGCGGCTTGCCACGCGGCTCGCGCGGCGCGCGCACCTCGGGCTGCTCCGGCGGCACGGATTGCGGGTCGAAGCCCTGCATGTCGCCATCCGGGATGTTCTGCTTGGTCAGGCGCTCGATGGCCTTGAGCAGCTTCTCTTCGTCGGGGGAGACCAGGGAAATGGCTTCGCCACTGCGTCCGGCGCGGCCGGTACGGCCGATACGGTGCACATAGTCTTCCTCGACGTTGGGCAGCTCGAAGTTGACCACGTGGGGCAGCTGGTCGATGTCCAGGCCGCGGGCGGCGATATCGGTGGCGACCAGCACCCGGACTTCGTTGCTCTTGAAGTCGGCCAAGGCCTTGGTGCGGGCGTTCTGGCTCTTGTTGCCATGGATCGGCGCGGCCGGCAGGCCGTGCTTGTTCAGGTACTCGGCCAGGCGGTTGGCGCCGTGCTTGGTGCGGGTGAAGACCAGTACCTGTTCCCAGGCACCCAGGGTGATCAGGTGGGCGAGCAGGGCGCGCTTCTGGTTAGCGGGGATGCGGAACAGCCGCTGCTCGATGCGCTCGACGGTGGTGTTCGGCGGGGTGACCTCGATCCGCTCGGGATCCTGCAGCAGCTTGCCGGCGAGGTCGGTGATGTCCTTGGAGAAGGTGGCCGAGAACAGCAGGTTCTGGCGCTGCGCGGGCAGGCGGGCCAGGACCTTCTTCACGTCATGGATGAAACCCATGTCGAGCATGCGGTCGGCTTCGTCCAGCACGAGGATCTCGACGGCGGACAGGTCGACGCTCTGCTGACCGGCGAGGTCGAGCAGCCGGCCGGGGCAGGCGACGAGGACGTCGACGCCCTTGGCCAGGGCGGTGACCTGCGGCTTGAGGCCAACGCCACCGAAGACGCAGGCGCTGCGCATGGGCAGGTCGCGGGCATAGACCTTGAAGCTGTCATGGACCTGGGCGGCCAGTTCGCGGGTCGGCGTCAGGACCAGTACCCGGGGCTGCTTGGCCACATAGTGGTGACCATCGGGATGACCGTTGGGAAACAGGCGCTCGAGCACCGGCAGGGCGAAGCCGCCGGTCTTGCCGGTGCCGGTCTGGGCAGCCACCATCAGATCGCGACCCTGCAGGACGGCCGGAATGGCGCGTTGCTGAACAGGGGTGGGATTCGTGTAGCCAGCGTCTTCCACAGCGCGGGCGAGGGCCTCGGAGAGACCGAGGGAAATGAAGGACATGCGGGGTTCCTGTCTCTGTCGGCGTCCCGCCGACGTGGGGGCGCGGTTGCGCTCCCGGCTGACATCCAAAGGGTTTCGGACGTCTCGCCCACCCTCGTCATCCTGCGCTGGATGACGAGTCGGGCGATGACCGGTAGCGGTAGTCACGATTGGGTGAAGTCGCCGCCAGTTCGCGTGGCCGACTTCAAAAACCGAGGTTTCGCCAGATGGCGATACACGGCTCCGCTTGGTTCAGGGTATAGAAGTGCACACCGGGTGCCCCGCCTTCGAGCAGACGCTCGCAGAGGGCGGTCATGACTTCTTCACCGAAGGCCTGGATGCTCTGGGTGTCGTCACCGTAGGCTTCCAGTTGCTTCCGCAGCCAGCGAGGCAATTCAGCGCCGCAGGCATCCGAGAAGCGCGCCAACTTGCTGTAGTTGGTGATCGGCATGATGCCAGGGATCACAGGAGCTTCGACTCCCAGTTTGCGGACACGTTCCACAAAATGGAAGTAGCAATCGGCGTTGAAGAAGTACTGGGTGACCGCGCGGTCAGCACCGGCCTCCATCTTGTACACGAAATTGCGCACGTCGTCCGTAAAGCTGCGGGCCTGCGGATGGGTTTCCGGATAGGCGGCGACTTCGATATGGAAGTGATCACCGGTCTCCTCGCGGATGAAGGCGACCAGGTCGCTGGCATGGCGCAACTCGCCACCGCCGGACAGGCCCATGCCGGACGGCAGGTCACCGCGCAGGGCGACGATGCGGTTGATGCCCGCTTCGCGGTATTGCTGCAGCAACTCGCGCAGCTTGGCCTTGCTGTCACCGACGCAGGACAGGTGCGGCGCGGTCGGCACGCCGACCTCGTCGTTGAGCTGGCGTACGGTGCGATAGGTACCGTCGCGGGTGGAGCCGCCGGCGCCGTAGGTGCAGGAGAAGAACTCCGGCCCGTGGCTCGCCAGCTGCCGCGCCGTGGCGATCAGCTTCTCATGGCCCGCTTCGGTCTTGCAGGGAAAGAATTCGAAACTCAGACTGGGTTTCACGTCGTCTCTCTCGTGGGCGGCCCCGCCCTCGCGGGCGGGGCTGGCCATCAGTAGCGGTAGCTGTCGGGCTTGAAGGGGCCTTCCTGGGTCACGCCGATGTAGGTGGCCTGGGCCTCGGTCAGGCGGGTCACCACGCCACCGAAGCCTTTCACCATTTCCAGCGCCACTTCTTCGTCGAGCTTCTTCGGCAGGACCATGACGGTGACGTTGGCGGTCTTCTCGGCGACCGGCAGGTCGGCGAACTTCTCTTGGTACAGGTGGATCTGCGCCAGCACCTGGTTGGCGAACGAGCCATCCATGATGCGGCTTGGGTGGCCGGTGGCGTTGCCCAGGTTCACCAGGCGACCTTCGGCCAGCAGGATCAGGTAGTCGTCGTTGCTC
>CAUQPA010000486.1:0-4057 GCA_963519325.1 uncultured Pseudomonas sp.
CTCCAGTACCACGATGCAGCTGCGCCGTGCCGTCTGGGTCGCCTGGTTGCGAAAGCGTACGCCAAGGTCCATCACCGGCACGGCGGCACCGCGCAGGTTGATGACGCCGCGGACGGCGGGCGGCATCAAAGGCACCGCCGTGACGGCGCCGTACTCGATGATTTCTCGCACGCAGCCGGTGTTCACCCCATAGCGATCACCACCGAGCTGGAAGGTGAGGAACTGGCGGGAGAGCATCACGCCTGCTCCTC
This sequence comes from uncultured Pseudomonas sp., assembly GCA_963519325.1. Lineage (GTDB taxonomy): Bacteria > Pseudomonadota > Gammaproteobacteria > Pseudomonadales > Pseudomonadaceae > Chryseomonas. The sequence continues at coordinate 252 of CAUQPA010000486.1, forward strand.
GAACCGGGCAAAGCCCGCCGGTATGGCGCCCTGGGATCCGCCATGCGCGGGAAGGACCAGCGAGGAGGCCCGCTTGGCCAGACCGGGGCCCGCACGACCCGGAGCGGCACGCGTCAGCTGCGGCGCGGTGGGTGTGCCACTCAGGGTGAAGTACTCCATCAGCTGCTGCAGCTGTTCGGCCTGGCTGCTCATTTCTTCCGCGGTCGCGGCGAGCTCCTCGGACGAAGAGGCGTTCTGCTGGGTGACCTGGCTGAGTTGCAGCATGGCACTGTTGATCTGCTCGACCCCAGCACTCTGTTCTTCGGAAGCGGCGGTAATCTCCTGCACCAGATCGGAGGTCTTGTTGATCGAGGGCACCATCTCATCGAGCAGGGACCCGGCGCGCTCGGCGAGGGCGACGCTACCCTGGGCTACGGTACTGATCTCCTGAGCGGCCACCTGGCTGCGCTCGGCCAGCTTGCGCACCTCGGCAGCCACCACGGCGAAGCCCTTGCCGTGCTCGCCGGCACGGGCGGCCTCGATGGCGGCGTTCAAGGCCAGCAGGTTGGTCTGGTAGGCGATGTCGTCGATGATGCCGATCTTGTCGGCGATGGTCTTCATGGCGATCAGGGTCTCGCTGACCGCCTGTCCCCCTTCATTGGCCTCGCGGGCGGCCTTGCCGGCCATGCCGTCGGTGACCTTGGCGTTCTCGGTATTCTGGGCGATGGACGCCGACATCTGTTCGATACTGGCGCTGGTTTCCTCCACCGAGGCGGCCTGCTCGGTGCTCGCCTGGCTGATGCTCTGCGCAGTGGCCGAGATCTCCTCCGAGGCGCTGGCCAGGCCATCGGAAGCGCTACGGACATCGCTGATGATCTGCGACAGGCGCTGATTCATGCCGTCCATGGCGCGCAGCAGCGCGGCCGTCTCGTCCCGCCCTTCGGCTTCGATACGCTGGGTGAGATCGCCCGCGGCCAGCCGATCGGCGATCTCGACGGCGGCGCGCAACGGGCGGGTGATGCTACGACTCATCAGGAAGCCAAGCAGGATGCCGAAGGCCACGCCCACGGCGATGATGCCAATCAACATCACGCGGCTCCGCTCATAGAGCTGGTCGGTCAGATCGTTGGCGTCGCTGGCATTCTGCTCCTTGCGCTGCGACAGCTCGTTCATCAGCGTTCCGACCTGGTCGCCGTAGTGACGGACGCTGGCGAGTTGGCTATCCAACGCAAGATCGGCGCCTCTGAGTGCCCGGTCGTGGGCAATGGCCATGGCCTGGTTCAGCTGGGTGCTATAGCTGTTGAGCAGGTCGTCGATTTGTCGGAAGTTGCTCGCCGAGGCTTCACTGTTGAACAGCGGGCGAGCCTTGGCCAGGTTGTCCTTCATGTTGGCCAGGCCCTGCTTGACCTCTGCCTGGGCACGACCGCGGTCCTCTTCGGTGGTTGCCAGCAGGTAGTTGCTGCGGGCGCGACCGATGAAGATCAGGTTCAGGTTGGCTTCCTTGATGTAGGACAGCCCGAGCAATTCGCGTTGATAGAGCTGGGTTGCCAAATCGTTTATCTGGCTGCTGTTGTTCAGTCCTACCATCCCGACGACCAGGCTGATAGCGGCGACAGCGATGAAGGACACGATAAGGCGCGTACCAATCCTGAAATTCTTGAACATGTGAAGCTCCTGCTGAAGAGCGGTAGGTGACAAACACCCACCAAGACCGACGACGGAATAGTGACGTCAATGTTCAGTCTTTCGGATTGTACTCTGCTTAGTTGATAGTGGCCATAGGCCATAATGATGAATGGCAGATGGTTATCGAAGTTGCTTTGCGTTATTTCAATAAATATTTTTGCAATGATAGGAAGGGTGCAGGTACTTGGGATGCGTCGGCAATGCCTAGGGCTGCCCCTCGGTCGCAGCGGGCTGGGGCTGGAGTGGCTATTAGCCGTTTTGGCAAAATAAGCACAGCGCTATTAGCTAAGGCGGTATTCGAGGTGAAATTCGCTAGCCCATTTTTCTCGCTAATTACTGTGAATGCCCCAGGTTATCCCTTATTCATTGTATTGATTCAGCTGTATAAGAGTTACTTATGCCTGCCGTTGCGCCTAGGGGTAGTGGGAAACCTTGTTGCCCGGCATGAGCGTCGCGATGCCAGAGCGCCTTGGCTTGGTCATGGCAGATTTCACAGAAGTTTGTGCTCTTGGCTGCAGTTATAACTCGCCAAGCTCTCGCTATCAGGGCGAGTAAGGTGTTCCGCTCGATGGTTGAAATGGCTTTGGATGTCGCGGTGTGAGTCAGGCCAAGTTTTTGAAGCAGCATCCGTCGCTCTCGCTGTAATTTGGTGAGCCAGCGGCACGCGGTATCAGTCGGCAGAGGGACTTCCGTTTTCCAAGCCGTATTGCTTCAGCAGATCGAACAGCCGCTGCGCCGCGGGGCTGAGCAGTTGCCCGTGACGGGTCACCAGGCCAAGCGTGCGCGTGATGGCGGGCGCTATCAGGGGAACGGCCGCCAGGTAGGTATCGAGCGCACCGACCGGAATAGCCAGGCGCGGCACCGTGGCCACGCCCAGGCCGGCTGCGACCAGGTCGATGACCGTTCGCACGTGCCGTGCTTCCAGCACCGGTCTGGGCAGATCGGGGATCCTGGCCAACGCCAGGTCCAGCAGCATGCGATTACCGCTGGCCTTGTTGACCGCGATGTAGCGATGGCCGCCCAGTTCAGCCCAGCGCACCGAGGCACGCGAAGCGAGCGGGTGACGGGTGGGGCAGACCAGCACGAAGTCGTCTTCATGCAGGGGCTCGAAGATCAGATTCCCTTCCTGCGCACCCAGGTAGTTGATCCCGAAGTCCGCCTCGCCTCGGGTGACCCGGGTCAGCACGTCGCTGGCACCCTCGTCCAGCAGGCGCACCAGGATGCCCGGATAGCGGCGCTGGTACTCCTCGAGTACCTGGGGCATGAGCTGATTGATCACGGTGGGCACGCAGGCGATGGTGACCTCTCCCGTCAACCGATTCGCGGCATCGGTCACCTCCAGCAGGGACTCGTCGAAGTCGTTTAGCACTTGGCGTGCCCGCCCCAGAAAGGCACGACCGGGCGCACTGAGTTCTATGCGCCTGGTCGTCCGATTGAGGAGGCGGACGCCCAGGCTTGTCTCCAGCTTGATGATGCGCCGCGACAGGGCGGGCTGAGACAGATGCAACTCCCGAGCGGCTGCAGCGAAGCTGCCAAGATCTGCCACCGCGACGAAGGCACGCAGATCACCCATTTCCACATTCATGTTCTTCATGCATGGGCCCATCGGATAAATGCAGTTAAGTTGGGATGCATTGTGCTCCATGCTGACCCTGCGCGCCTTTCTCCTGCCAAGAACGCTAATTGGAGCCTCGCATGATTCCCCTGAACCGCCGCAGTTTGCTCAAGATCAGTGCCGTTGCTTCGGCCGCGGCCGCCGCGCCGCGTTTTGCCGTGGCTGCCGATTCTGCCGCCAAGGAAGTACCGGGCGGGGCGGCCCCCGCCGACGGAAAAGACACCACGCGCCTATTGGCCGCCTACCTGGTCAGGGCGCGGTATGCGGACCTGCCGCCGAGCGTACGCAAGGAAGGTGTCCGCACCTTGCTCAACTGGGTGGGTGTCGCCGTCGGCGGTTCTCGGCACGAAACGGTCGAGCGTGCCTTGCGCGCCCTGAAACCCTTCGCGGGTCCCGAGCAAGCGAGTCTGCTGGGGCGATCCGAGCGACTCGATATCATGAATGCCGCCTTTCTGAACGGGGTGGCCAGCCATATTTTCGACTACGACGACACCCACCTGAAAACCATCATCCATCCTGCAGGACC
>CAUQPA010000487.1:0-4050 GCA_963519325.1 uncultured Pseudomonas sp.
GCCGCCGAAGCAGCCGACCGGCATGCCGCCGCCGACGATCTTGCCGAAGGTGGAGAGGTCCGGACGGATGCCGTAGTACTCCTGGGCACCGCCCAGGGCGACGCGGAAACCGGTCATGACCTCGTCGAAGATCAGCACCACGCCATAGCGATCGCAGAGGCTGCGCAGGCCTTCGAGGAAGCCGGGGGCGGGCGGTACGCAATTCATGTTGCCGGCTACCGGCTCGACGATGATGCAGGCGATCTGGTCGCCGGTTTTCGCCAGGGTCTCTTCCACCTCGGCCAGGTCGTTGTAGGCCAGGGTCAGGGTGTGCTGGGCGAAGGCCGCCGGCACGCCGGGCGAGCTGGGCACGCCCAGGGTCAGGGCGCCGGAGCCGGCCTTGACCAGCAGGCTGTCGGAGTGGCCGTGGTAGCAGCCCTCGAACTTGATGATGGTGTCGCGCCCGGTATAGCCGCGCGCCAGGCGGATGGCGCTCATTGTGGCCTCGGTGCCGGAGCTGACCATGCGCACCATGTCCATGGACGGCACCAGTTCGCAGATGAGCTCGGCCATGGTGGTTTCCAGGGCGGTCGGGGCACCGTAGGAGAGGCCGTGCTCCAGTTGGCGGCGCACGGCATCGAGCACGTCCGGATGGCTATGGCCGAGGATCATCGGACCCCAGGAGCCGACGTAGTCGACGTAGCGCTTGTCGTCTTCATCGACCACATAGGCGCCTTGGGCGTGCTTGAAGAACAGCGGCGTGCCGCCGACGCTCTTGAAGGCGCGCACCGGCGAGTTGACGCCGCCGGGGATGTGGCGTTGGGCTTGGTCGAAGAGTTGCGCGGAACGGGACATGGGAGTCTCCTTGAATAGGATCAGGCCGCGAACAGCCGGGCGAAGGCGTGCGCGCGGCGCTCCACCTCGCCCGCGCTGGCGGCGGAAAACAGGCTGTGGACGACGGCGAGCAAATCGGCGCCGTGTTCGAGCAGGCGCGGAGCGTTGTCCAGGGTGACGCCACCGATGGCGCACAGCGGCCGGTTGAAGCGACTGCGGGCTTGGTCGAGCAACTCCAGAGGCGCCGGCGGGGCATCCGGCTTGGTGCTGGAGGCGAAGAAGCGGCCGAAGGCCAGGTAGCTGGCGCCGGCCTGGGCAGCGGCCTCGGCCAGCTCCAGGCTGGCGTGGCAGGTGCCGCCGAGCACGGCATCCACGCCCAGTTCGGCGCGGGCGCTGGCCAGGGAACCGTCTTCCTGGCCCAGGTGCAGGCCGACGCCCAGCCGGCGGGCCAGGGCTAGGTCGTCATTGATGATCAGCTGGGCACCGTGCTGGCGGCAGAGCTCGGCCAGGGCAGCGGCTTCGTCGCGGCGGCGATTGGCGTCCTGCGATTTGTCGCGGTATTGCACCAGGCGGGCACCGCCCTGCAGGGCGGCTTCGACGTAGGGCAGCAGGCGACCGTCGGCGAGCAGGGCGCTGTCGGTGATGGCGTAGAGCCCGCGCAGATCGCTCATGAGCAGAAGTCCAGCGGCAGGCGGCGCGGTACATACTGACCACGGCCGGGGCGTTCGGCGTCCCTCAGGGTACGCCAGGTGTAGTCGAGGGCGCTGCGCACCGCGCTGGGCAGGGCTTCGCCCAGGGCCAGGCGCCCGGCCAGGGTGCTGGCCAGGGTACAGCCGGAGCCGTGGTAGCTGCCGGGCAGGCGCTGGCAGACGTGGGTCTCGCAGCGGCCTTCGCGGTCATAGAGGCGGTTATGCACCTCGTGCTCCTCGCCATGGCCGCCGGTGATCAGCAGGTGGGCGCAGAAGGGCAGCAGGCGCTCGGCGCATTGCTCCGGCGTGCCCTCGGGCAGCTCGGCGAGGATGCGCGCCTCGGGCAGATTGGGGGTGGCGATGGTAGCGCGCGGCAGCAGCCGTTCGCGGATGGCGTAGCCGACCTCGTCCTTGCCCAGGGCGCCGCCGCCACCGGCGCGCAGCACCGGATCGCATACCAGCGGCACGCCGGGCAGGGCTTCCATGATTTCCAGCACCGTCTCGACCATCTCCACCGAGCCGAGCATGCCCAGCTTGACCGCCGCCACCGGCAGGTCGGCGATGATCGCCCGGGCCTGGGCCAGCACCCACTCGCGATCCAGCACGCGGAAATCCTGGACGTCGACGGTGTCCTGCACGGTCAGGGCGGTGACCGCCGGGGCGGCGTGGCAACCCTGGGCGAGCAGGGCTTCGATGTCGGCCTGCAGGCCGGCACCGCCACTCGGATCGTGACCGGACAGACAGAGGACGACGGGACGTTGAGGTTCGAGGGTCATGGACGTCAGCCTAGCAAAGAGAAGGGGGCGCAGCGGCCGGGCGCGGCAGGGAGTGGCACCCTACAACGACCTAGCGCCCCGCGCTACCCGTTGACATGGGACCCAGATCGGGACGATGGAACTCCGTTGCCCCCAAGGGAGCCGATATACTGCACCTTTGGTTGCCTAAGGCGGGTTTATGGCGTTGTGGCGGTTGTTGCGTGATTTCTTCTTCCGCCAACGGCGTGCCTACGGGACGGCCATCCTCTGCCTGCTGGGGGTCGGATTGCTCAACCTGACCCTGCCCTGGTGGATCGGCAAGGCCATCGACGCCCTGCGCGCGGGCGAGCTGGATCAGGCCGGTCTGCTCTGGCGCGTGGCCCTGATCGTGGCGGTCGGCTGCGGCCTCTATGTGCTCCGCTATCAGTGGCGGGTGCGGCTGTTCGGCACCTCCTACCAGGTCGGCGTGGAGCTGCGCGATGCCTTCTTCGCCAAGCTGGCGCGCCTCGATCCCGGCTTCTTCCAGTCCAGCCGTACCGGTGACCTGCTGGCCCGTGCCACCCAGGACATCGACGCCGTGGAAACCGCCGCGGGCGAAGGGGTGCTGGCCAGTTTCGACGGCATGCTGACCCTGCTGCTGGTGCTGCTGGCCATGTTCATCGGTATCGACGCACCCCTGGCGGCCCTGGCCCTGTTGCCCTTTCCCTTCATGGCCTGGGGCTTCTACCGCGTGGCGCGGCGGGTGCAGCAGCGTTTTGGCCTGGCGCTGGCAGGCTTTTCCGCCCTCAACGACCGTACCCAGGAAGCCCTGAGCGGCCTGCGCATGCTGCGCCAGCATGCCCTGATCGAAGCCGAGCTGGACGACTTCGACGAACGCGCCCGCCGCGTGGCCAAGGCCGACTACCAGGTGCAGCGTACCGAGGCGCGCTACGAGCCGATCATCTTCGTCGCCCTGAGCTGCGCCACCCTGCTGACCCTGGTGATGGGCAGCTGGCGCTATCTCGACGGCCATATCACCCTGGGCCAGCTGACCAGCTTCAGCCTCTACCTGGTGCAACTGATCTGGCCGATGTTCGCCATCGGCTGGTGCTTCAACCTGCTGCAGCGCGGCGAAGCCGGCGCGCGCCGCCTGGAAGAGGTATTCGTGGTCACCGAGCGCATCCGTGACGAGGGCACCCAGACGCCACCGGACCAGGCCGACCTGTCGGTCTACATCCCGGCCTTCACCTATCCCCAGGCGCGTCAGCCGGCCTTGCAGGACGTGGTCATCGACCTGCCAGCCGGCGATACCCTGGGCATCGTCGGCGCCACCGGTAGCGGCAAGAGCACCCTGCTGCGCCTGCTCCTGCGCCAGTTCCCGCTGGAGCAGGGCTGCATCCGCCTGGGCGGGGTGCCACTGGAAGACTATCGGCTGGCCGACCTGCGCGCCCAATTCGCCTATGTGCCCCAGGACCCCTTCCTGTTCGCCCGGACCCTGGGCGAGAACGTCGCCCTCAGCCGGCCGGATGCCACCGCCGGGGAGATCCGCGAAGCCCTGGACGCCGCCGCCTTCGGCACCGATCTGGCAGCGCTGCCGCAAGGCCTGGACACCCCGGTGGGCGAACGCGGCCTGACCCTTTCGGGTGGCCAGCGCCAGCGGGTGGCCCTGGCCCGGGCGCTGCTCTCGCCGGCGCCCATCCTGCTACTCGACGACACCCACACGGCGGTGGATAACGCCACCCAGGCCCCGCGGCGACCAACCCAGGCGGGTCTGCAGGGGCGTAACACCCAGATCGTCAGCCACCCCCTCGCGG
>CAUQPA010000488.1:0-4029 GCA_963519325.1 uncultured Pseudomonas sp.
TCACAGCGAAATGTCGAGCGCCCGCCCGGATAGCCCCCTCTCCCTCCGGGAGAGGGTTGGGGTGAGGGCGCACCTCGCCGCGGATTTCCACCAGGTGGAAAAGGCTGCGCCGTTTTCCACGCTACGGATCCGAGGCCGCTCCCTCACCGCACATAATCCAGCGGCAGGGCCGTGCTGTACTTGATCTGCTCCATGGCGAAACTGGAGCTGACGTCCAGCAGCCCCGGCACCTGGATCAGTCGCTTGTAGACGCCATCGTAGGCCGCGATGTCCGGGACCACGATGCGCATCAGGTAGTCGGTGTTGCCGGCCATGCGATAGAGCTCCACCACTTCCGGGATGGCCGCTACCGCCGCATGGAAGCGCTGTAGCCAATCCTGCGCATGCTGGCTGGTGCGGACCGACACGAATACCGTCACCCCCACGTTCAGCGCACGGGGATCGAGCAGGGCCACCCGCGCGCGGATGACGCCCTGCTCCTCCAGCTTCTGGATGCGTCGCCAGCAGGCGGTGGTACCCAGGCCTATGCGCTCGGCGATCTCGGCCACCGGCTGGGTGCTGTCCTGCTGCAAGAGGTCAAGAATGGCGCGGTCGAAACGGTCCAAGGAAAAATTTTCTATTTAATTGCCTATTGGTAGAATCATATTCGAATTCAATCTCAGCCTAGCGAGGAAAAAGCAAATTCCTTCACCGGCGGCGGCGTTAATCTGATGCCATCCAAACGCCTGAGGCCCCGCCATGGACGCTCTTCCGCTGTATTTCGACTACGCCGCCACCACGCCGGTCGATGATGCCGTCATCGAAGCCATGCTCGGCTGCCTGGGTCGGCAAGGGGTATTCGGTAATCCCGCCTCGCACGGCCATGCCTTCGGCAACGATGCCCAGCACGCCGTGGACACCGCCCGCCAGCAGGTCGCCGAGCTGGTTGGTGCCCGGCCCGAGCAGCTGATCTGGACCTCCGGAGCCACCGAATCCAACAACCTCGCCCTGCTCGGCGTGGCGCGCCGTCGCGGCCAGGGTCATCTCATCACCAGTTGCCTGGAGCACCGCGCGATCCTCGATACCGCCGCCCAGCTGGAGGCCGAGGGCTTCGCCGTCACCTACCTGACGCCGAACGAGCAGGGCCTCATCACCGCGGAAGCCGTCGAGGGTGCCTGGCGCGACGATACCTTCCTGGTTTCGCTGATGCGGGTGAACAACGAACTCGGCACCCTGACCGACATCGCCCACATCGGCACCCAGGTTCGCGCCCGCGGCGCGCTGTTCCACGTCGACGCCGCCCAGGCCACCGGCAAGGTCGCCATCGACCTCGCCCGGCTGGAGGTCGATCTCATGTCCTTCTCCGCCCACAAGACCTATGGCCCCAAGGGCATCGGCGCCCTCTATGTCGGCCCGCGCGCGGAAGGGGCGCTCCAGGCACAGATCCATGGCGGCGGTCATGAGCGTGGGCTGCGCTCGGGTACCCTGGCCACCCACCAGATCGTCGGCATGGGTACGGCCTTCGCCCTCGCCGGCCAGGCCATGGCGCGCGAGAACGAGCGTCTCGGCCAATTACGCGAGCGGTTCCTGGCTGGGGTGCACACCCTGAGCGGCATGCAGCTCAATGGCTGCGCCCGGCAGCGCATCCCCCACACCCTCAACCTGACCCTCGCCACGCCGCTGGACACCGCAGCGCTGCAGCGCTGGCTGGCCTTCTCCACCACCTCGGCCTGCAGTTCGGCCAAGGCCGCACCTTCCCATGTCCTGCTGGGGCTGGGCCTGGATGCGGAGCAGGCGGCACGCAGCTACAGATTCAGCCTGGGTCGCTACACCAGCGAAGCGGACGTGGACCAAGCCGTCGCCCTGATCCACGCCCATGCCGCCCCGCCCAAGCCCTTCTGGGCCTGATCAGTCCAGGCTGAAGGCGTCGGCGTCGCGCTGCGCCGGGAAGCGCTGACGATAGGCGGCCAGGGCTGCCGCCGACAGGGTGGCACGGAAGATACCGGCCGCCGCGCCCGCCTCGACCAGGGCTTCGCCCTGGAAGTCCAGTACCTGGCTGTCACCCGCATAGGGATGGCCATTGCCGTCGCTGCCGAGCCGATTCACCGCGGCGACGTAGCAGAGATTCTCGATGGCCCGCGCCGGCAGCAGGCGGTTCCAGTGCTGCCGCCGGGGCGCCGGCCAGTTGGCCACATAGAGCAGCAGATCGGTATCGTCCTGGGCGCGGCTCCACACCGGGAATCTCAGGTCGTAGCAGACCAGCGGCCGGATGCGCCAACCCTTGAGGGTGACCAGTCGCCGCTCCGCACCGGGGGCGTAGTGCTCGTGCTCGCCGGCCATGCGAAAGAGATGGCGCTTGTCGTAGTGCAGCAATCCACCGTCCGGGGTCGCCCACAGCAGCCGATTGCGATACTGGCCGTGCTCGTCTTGCACGATCAGGCTGCCGGTCACCACGGCGCCCAGGCGCTGCGCCTGGGCGCGCATCCAGGCCGAGGTGGGTCCCTCCACGGGCTCGGCCAGGGTTGCCGAGTCCATGGAGAAGCCGGTGGTGAACATCTCCGGCAGGATGATCAGGTCGACCGTCCCTACCTCCGCCAACAGGCCCTCGAAGTGGGTCCGGTTGGCCGCCGGGTCATGCCAGGCCAATTCGCTCTGCAGCAGCGCCAGGCGCAGGTCCTGGGTCGGATTCAGATCGCGCATAGCCGCTCCGCTGCCTGGCGCAGGGTATCTTCGCGCTTGGCGAAGCAGAAGCGCACCAGGCGCAGGTCCGTGGGTGGCGTCTGGTAGAACACCGACAGCGGGATGGCGGCGACGCCATGCTCGCGGGTCAGCCATTCGGCCATGGCCACGTCATCCAGGTCGGAGCGGATGGCGGAGTAGTCCACCACCTGGAAATAGGTGCCGGCGGCGCGCTGGAAGGTGAAGCGCGAGCGGCCCAGCAGATCGCAGAAGAGATCGCGCTTGGCCTGGTAGAAGGCCGGCAACTCACTCAGATGCTCGGGATGGGCAGCCATGAAATCGGCCAGGGCGCACTGGATCGGCGTCACCCCGCAGAAGCTCACGTACTGGTGCACCTTGCGCAATTCGGCACTGAGCGCCGGCGGGGCCACCACGTAGCCGGTCTTCCAGCCGGTGACGTGATAGGTCTTGCCGAAGGAGCTCACCACGAAGGCGCGGGCATAGAGTTCGTCATGGGCGATGACGCTGGCATGACGCTGGCCGTCGTAGACCAGATGCTCATAGACCTCGTCGCTGACCAGATAGAGATCGCGCCCGCGGATCAAGGCGGCCAGGCGATCCAGCTCGGCGGCGCCGATCAGGGCACCGCTGGGGTTGTGCGGGGTATTGAGTACGATGGCCCGGGTGCACGGGCTGAGCGCGGCTTCCAGCGCCGGCCAGTCAATGCCGAAGCCCGGCAGGGCCAGGGGCACGTGTACACAACGCCCGCCGGCCAGTTGCACCGAGGGCTCGTAGCTGTCGTAGCACGGATCGAAGACGATCACCTCGTCACCCGGCCGCACCAGCGTCTGGATCGCGCAGAACAGGCCCTGGGTGGCGCCGGGCACGATGGTGACCTCAGTGTCGGCACTCACCTCCCGGCCATAGAAGGCCGCGACCTTGGCCGCCACCTGCTGGCGCAACGCCGGCAGGCCGGTCATGGGTGCGTACTGGTTATGGCCGGCCGCGACATGGCGACCGACCGCCGCTAGCAACTCGGCGGGACCGTCGAAGTCGGGGAAACCCTGGGAGAGATTCAGCGCCCCGGTTTCGGCGGCGAGCTGGGACATGCGGGTGAAGATGGTGACGGCGAGGTCGGGAAGCTTGCTCTGGATCATCGCGCGGGCACAGGTCTGGCTGGGAGGAGACCGGCAGCCTGCGATCTTTTGCGGCGAAGGGCAAGTCTTGCCATGCCGATCGGCCAGGCAACGGCCTTGACCTAGCTAAGGTTAGGTTAGGTTAGGTTAGGTTAGGGCTAGGGCTAGCGCCAGGGACCTGATCCAAACATCCCCTCTCCCTCCGGGAGAGGGCCAGGGTGAGGGCAACCGCAGG
>CAUQPA010000489.1:0-4014 GCA_963519325.1 uncultured Pseudomonas sp.
GGTCTACTGGAAGCGCACCTACGAGATCCCCGAGGCCTCCCGCGCTGCCCGTGGCCGTCCGCTGGTCAACCTGCTGCCGCTGGCCGAGGGCGAGCGCATCACCGCCATGCTGCCGGTCGACCTGGAAGCCGTACGCCAGCAGGCGCCCCTCGGTGACGAGGACCTGGGCGAGCAGGACGACAACCTCGACATCGAAGACGCCGTGCTGGTGGAAGACGACGTCGAAGCCGAGGTCGAAGGCGAAGAGGGCGAACTCCTCGAAGCCGGCCAGGACGAACCCACCGGTGCCTACATCTTCATGGCCACCCGCAATGGCACCGTGAAGAAGACCCCGCTGGTGCAATTCAGCCGGCCGCGCAGCAATGGCCTGATCGCGCTGAAGCTGGAAGAGGGCGACAGCCTGATCGCCGCCGCCATCACCGATGGCGCCCGCGAGGTCATGCTGTTCTCCGACGGTGGCAAGGTCATCCGCTTCAAGGAACGCCATGTGCGCACCATGGGCCGTACCGCCCGTGGCGTGCGTGGCATGCGCCTGGCCGAGAACCAGCGGCTGATCTCCATGCTGATCCCCGAGCCGGGCGCCGAGATCCTCACCGCTAGCCTCAATGGCTTTGGCAAGCGTACCGCCATGGCCGAGTACCCGCAGCGCGGTCGCGGTGGCCAGGGCGTGATCGCCATGGTCATCAACGAACGCAACGGTCCCCTGATCGGCGCCATCCAGGTGCTGGACGGCGAGGAGATCATGCTGATCTCCGACCAGGGCACCCTGGTACGGACGCCGGTCGAGGGCATTTCCCGCACCGGTCGTAACACCCAGGGCGTTACCCTGATCAAGCTCGGCAAGGGCGAGAAGCTGGTAGGCCTGGAGCGGGTGCAGGAGCCCTCGGTGGACGAGGAGCTGCTGGACCACGAAGCTGAGCTGGACGACGAGGTGCTCGACAAGGAGCTGCCGGTCGACAGCCACGAGCCGGATCAAGACGACGTGCTGCCCGGTGCCAGCGACGTGCCGAGCGATGACCTTCCCGACGAGGATGACGAGCGATGAGCAAGCGTGCCTACAACTTCTGCGCCGGCCCGGCGGCCCTGCCCGAAGCTGTGCTGCGCCAGGCCCAGGCCGATCTGCTGGATTGGCAGGGCCGTGGCCTGTCGGTGATGGAGATGAGCCACCGCGGTGAGGACTTCACCGCCATCTCGAGCCAGGCCGAAGCCGACCTGCGCGAGTTGCTGGTCATCCCCAACAACTACCGGGTGCTGTTCCTGCAGGGCGGCGCCAGCCTGCAATTCGCCCAGCTGGCGATGAACCTGATGCCCGAGGGCGGCAAGGCCGACTACATCGACACCGGCATCTGGTCGCGCAAGGCCATCGAGCAGGCGCAGCACTATGGCGCCGTCAACGTCGCCGCCAGTGCCAAGCAGTACGACTACTTCGCCATTCCCGGGCAGAACGAATGGCAGCTGTCCAAGGACGCCGCCTACGTCCACTACACGCCCAACGAGACCATCGGCGGCCTGGAGTTCGACTGGATTCCGGAAGTCGGCGACGTGCCCCTGGTGGCGGATGCCTCTTCCGACATCCTCTCGCGCCCGCTGGACGTCTCGCGCTTCGGCCTGATCTACGCCGGCGCCCAGAAGAACATCGGCCCCAGCGGCCTGGTGGTGGTGATCGTTCGCGAAGACCTGCTGGGTCGCGCCCGTGCGGCCTGCCCGACGTTGCTCGACTACAAGGTCGAGGCCGACAACGGCTCCATGTACAACACCCCGGCGACCTTCTCCTGGTACCTCTCGGGCCTGGTGTTCAAGTGGCTCAAGGAGCAGGGCGGCCTGCCCGTCATGGAGCGCCTGAACCGCGAGAAGAAGGACCTGCTGTACGGCTTCATCGACAACAGCGACTTCTACAGCAACCCTATCGCCAAGAACGATCGCTCCTGGATGAACGTGCCCTTCCGCCTGGCCGACGAGCGCCTGGACAAGGCCTTCCTCAAGGGCGCCGAGGAGCGTGGGCTGCTGTACCTGCAGGGGCACCGCTCGGTGGGGGGCATGCGTGCCTCCATCTACAACGCCGTCACCCTGGAGGCCGTCCAGGCCCTGGTGACCTACCTGGCCGAATTCGAGAAGGAGCACGGCTGATCATGTCGGAACACGAGCTCAAGGCCCTGCGCCTGCGGATCGACAGTCTGGACGAACGCATCCAGGAGCTGATCAGCGAGCGCGCCCGCTGCGCCCAGGACGTGGCGCGGGTCAAGATGACGACGCTGGCAGAGGGCGAGAAGCCCGTGTTCTATCGACCCGAGCGCGAGGCCCAGGTCCTCAAGCGGGTGATGGAGCGCAATGGCGGTCCGGTCCGCGACGAGGACATGGCGCGACTGTTCCGCGAGATCATGTCCTGCTGCCTGGCCTTGGAAGAGCCGCTGCACGTGGCCTACCTGGGCCCGGAGGGCACCTTCTCCCAGGCCGCGGCGCTCAAGCACTTCGGCAAGGCGGTGGTGACCCGGCCGATGGCGGCCATCGACGAGGTGTTCCGCGAGGTCGCCGCCGGCGCCTCTAACTTCGGCGTGGTGCCGGTGGAGAACTCCACCGAGGGCGCGGTCAACCACACCCTGGATAGCTTCCTCGAACACAACCTGTCGATCTGTGGCGAGGTGGAGCTGCGTATCCACCATCACCTGCTGATCGGCGAGAATACCAAGGCCGACAGCATCACCCGCATCTATTCCCACGCCCAGTCGCTGGCCCAGTGCCGCAAGTGGCTGGATTCCTACTACCCGAGCGTCGAGCGGGTGGCGGTGGCCAGCAATGCCGAGGCGGCGCGGCGGGTGAAGGGCGAGTGGAACAGCGCGGCCATCGCCGGCGACATGGCGGCCTCGCTCTATGGGCTGACCCCGGTGCAGCAGAAGATCGAGGACCGTCCGGACAACTCCACGCGCTTCCTGATCATCGGCAACCAGAGCGTGCCGCCCAGTGGCGACGACAAGACCTCGATCATCGTCTCCATGCAGAACAAGCCCGGTGCCCTGCACGAGTTGCTGCTGCCGTTCCATGCCAACAACATCGACCTCAGCCGGATCGAGACGCGGCCTTCGCGCAGCGGCAAGTGGACCTACGTCTTCTTCATCGATTTCCTCGGCCACCAGGCCGATCCGCTGATTCGCGACGTCCTCGAGCGGCTGTCCACCAGCGCGGTGGCCCTCAAGGTGCTCGGCTCCTACCCCCGCGCTGTGCTCTGACCGGGCGCCCGCGGGTTGCGGGCGTCAGCGTCGACGTACGCAACCCTGGTCATCGAAGGTGACCAGGCGTGAGCGTTCCTTGCGCTTGCGTCCCTCGTAGTGATAGCGGGTGAGGGTATCCAGCTGGGAGATCCGCTGCGGCTGGCCAAGGGCGCTCTCCACGTCTGCCCGGCTCATGCCGACCCTGACCTGTCCCCGAATGATGGCTTGCCGCCTTTCGCGGGCGGTGAGCAGATCACCGCACCCATCCGTCTTGGCTGCCACCACCGTCGGCGCGCGTGAAGCCTCCCTGCGCGGCATGGCTTTCGGCTTCGCCATCAACGCGGGCTTGGCGCCGCCGGGGCGGGGATTGTCCGCACGTTGCAGGCTGCTGTCGCTGTCCGATGGGCAGCCGCTGGCGGAAAAGGTGAGGTGCCCGGCGGCATCCTCGCAACGGTAGACCGTCGCTGCTTCCAGGGGCGTGCAGCCCAGCAGCAGGCCGAATGCAAGCAACTTCTTCATGAGCCGTCCTCCTTGACGTGATCGGGTCAAGCTTAGCGAAGTCAGGGATGCTCGACGAGGGCCTGAACCGCGGCTTTTTCGACCGTGCAAAACCCTTGCAAATTGCTGTTTTGACAACCTTTTGCCTTCGCGCCCGCTGCCGGTCCGGTGTATCATCCCCGCCGTCAGCCCCGCCGGGGCAGTGGTCACCCCCCCCTATGGACTTACCCAGTCAACACCTAATCGTCTTTCTCGTCCCGTTGTTGAAATAGGGTTCGTCGGTGCGCTCCGCCGGCGGGCCGGAGTGCGC
>CAUQPA010000490.1:0-3997 GCA_963519325.1 uncultured Pseudomonas sp.
ACCTACGGACCTGTGTAGGTTGGGTTGAGACGGCTCCATCGTCGAAGCCCAACGGCCCCAGCATCCGCTAGCGCTTCGGCGCCTTGCCCTGCGGTGGCGTGGGTGCCGGCGGCTGCGGGCGCTCCAGCAGGGCCAGCAGCTGCTCTGGCGGGACTTCCTGGCCGTTGAGGGTCAGGCGGCCCGCCGCGTAGGCCAGCGTGGCCACCAGATCGTCGCCCTCGGCCTTGAGCAGGCCGCTGTTCAG
Source organism: uncultured Pseudomonas sp. (assembly GCA_963519325.1). Lineage (GTDB taxonomy): Bacteria > Pseudomonadota > Gammaproteobacteria > Pseudomonadales > Pseudomonadaceae > Chryseomonas. The sequence goes on from CAUQPA010000490.1 coordinate 245, forward strand.
GCCAATGCTGGCCAGGGCTTCGGCGGTGGCACGGGCCTGCTGCTGCAGCGCCGGCTGCGCACTCCCAGCGCCGGCCTGGAACAGGACGCCATCCACCAGGCTGCTGCGCGCCACCGAGAGCTGCGCGTCGAGACGGGACACCATCTGGGCCCCCAGCTGCTCAGGCGTCAGCTCGAAGGTCGCGGGCTTGTCCAACGTCAGGTCCAGGCGCAGATGGTTGCTGCCACTGGGCGTGTCGAGGCGCAGGTCGTCGATCACCAGCTGCGGCCGGGCCGCGAGGACATCGCTGAGGTGTTGCTGCAGGGTCGCCTGGGTGGTCGGATCCAGTCCGGTTTCGGTATCCACCTGCAGGTGCTGCAGCAGGGTATTGAGCTGGGCGAGGGCCGGGCTGTCGAGGTTGGCATAGCGTCCGCTCAGGCTGGCCTTGCCCAGGGTCTGGCCGGCGACGTCGACCCGACCGAGGCTGGCCTTGAGCGTGCCGGACAGCTGCTGGCCTTGCTGCTGGGTATCGCTCTGCAACTGTAGGTCCTGCAGCGCAACCGTCGGCTTGCCGGGCATGGCCACCAGCAGGCGCGCCAGGCGCAGCTGGCCCGGGCCGAGCCAGAAGCCATCGGCGTTGCGCCTGTTGTCGCCGGTCAGGGCGAAGCCTTCCGTCTCCAGCTTGGCCCACCCCTCGGGAGTGCGGACATTCAGACTGAATTGCCCCACCGCGCCGTCCAGGCGCAGCTGACGCGCCTCTAGGTCGGTACGGAAGGTGGCGTTCAGGCCGGAGAAGGCCACGGCCCCCTGGGGCTGGTCCAGGTGCAGCGCGGCCAGGACCAACTGGCCGTCGACGCTCTGGTCGTAGCCCAGGGTGGCGTCGAGCCGCACGGGTTCGACGCCCTTGGCCAGGGTGAAGAGGTCGGCGGTGAGCGGCGTGCGCGCCAGGGTGAAGCGATTTACCGCCATGACGGGTGCCAGCTGCAGGGCCCTGAGACGGGTCAGCGGGAAGGGCCCGTGCTGGATAGCGTCCTGCACCCGCAGCACCTCGACGGGCGGACGATCCTCGGCCTGCACGGTCACACTGAAGGCAGCGGTGCTGCTGAACAGCCCGCGCTGCAGGTCGGCCAACTGGACCTGCAGCGGGTACTCGGGCAATTCCGCCTGCAGGGCCACCTGCGCCTGGCTGGCGGCCTGGCGCAACTCGCCCTCCAGCCGGCTGCCGGTGTACCAGGCGCCACCGACGCCGATGCCGACGGCCACCAGGGCCAGGCCGGCGAGGGTGGTGAGTAGCGGTTTCTTCATGGCGACAAGTCCCTTTGTAGGCATCGCGGGGTGGCCCCCGACGGATCGGAAGCGGAGTGTACGAGAGCGCCGGGCGGATGCCGAGGGGGGCCCGGCCCTTGGCCAGGTGGCTGGTGGCGGACTGTGACCCCTTTCCGGTGCCGCGGGCCACGAGTCGACGGCTGCGCTGGCGGGTGCTAGCGTGCCGCGATTCCATTCTGCCGGAGAAAGCCCTATGACCGTCCCTGTTCGCTCGCCCGCCAGCCCCTTGGTTTCCTTGCCGAGGACGCCGGCATGAGCAGTCAGCGTCCGGTCGATGGCCTGCAACTCCCCGCCGAACTCCTGGCTCGCGCTGAGGCGCTGCTGGCCCAGGGCGGTCGCCGCCTGCTGGGCATCGCTGGCACGCCTGGCGCGGGCAAGTCGACCGTGGCCGAACTGCTGGCGGCGGCCCTGGGCGGGCGCGCCGTGGTGGTGCCCATGGACGGCTATCACCTGGCCAATCGCGAACTGGCCCGCCTGGGCCGTGCCCAGCGCAAGGGCGCGCCGGACACCTTCGACGCCCGCGGCTACCGCGCCTTGCTGCAGCGGCTGAAGGCGCCGGTAGCGGGAGAGACCGTCTATGCCCCGCTGTTCAACCGCGAGCTCGAAGAGCCCATCGCCAACGCCATTCCGGTCCACGCCGAGACACAGCTGGTGATCAGCGAAGGCAATTACCTGCTGCTGACCCAGGCGCCCTGGAGCGATGTGGCCGAGGTGTTCGACGAATGCTGGTACGTGCGCGTCGACCCCGAGGAGCGCCGCGAGCGCCTGATTGCGCGGCATATGCACTTCGGCCGCAGTCGCGCGGACGCCGAGGCCTGGGTGGAGAGTACTGACGAGCCCAATGCACGCCTGATCGACGGGGATCGCGCGCGGGCGGACCTGGTGGTGGAGTGGCGGGATGCCCTATAGGTCGAGACCCGTGCCTGCGAGCCGGGTGCGCTGAAAGGGCTGTCCTAAAAGCCACCACCCGCCTCCAGCCAGGCCTGTTCGTCCGGCGTATCCAGCCGGCCCAGTGCCCGGTTCCGATGGGGAAAGCGCCCAAAGCGAACGATGACCTCCAAGTGTGCCTGCGCATAGCGGCGGTAGTGCTCGATGCCCAGGGCTGCGAACAAGTCGAGAGAGCGGTGCTGATCGGCGAGGGCTTCGGAATGCTCGAAGGGCAGGTAGAAGAAGGCGCGCAGCTCGGGTTCGATCTGTCGGTCGAAGCCGGCGTCGATCGCCTGCTGCGCATAGCTCAAGGCCAGGCCATCGGTGGCGAAGGCGTGGCTGCTGTGGCGGAAGATGTTGCGCGGGATCTGGTCGAGCAGCACGCACAGCGCTAGGGCGCCTTCGGCGTTATCCAGCCAATTCTCGAATTCGCGGCGACTGGCGGCGAAGTGTGCGGCTTCGAAGCGCGTGCGACATTCGGCGTCGAAGGCGGGGCCGCCCTTGAACCACTTACGGCGGCCGGCGGCGCGCCAGAAGGTCACGAGCTCCTGTGGGGTCATGGCTTTGTTCCTGATCAATCGGCCATGCGCATGGCCGGGTTCCACGTGAAACCTATCCACGCCCCACAAACGGCATCTTGGTCGCCATCACCGTCAGGGTCTGGACGTTGGCATCCAGTGGCAGGCTGGCCATGTAGCGGACGGCGTCGGCGACGTGTTTGACGTCCATGCGCGGCTCCACTGCAGTGCTGCCGTCGGCCTGGAGCACGCCGTTGGCCATGCGTTCGGTCATCTCGGTGGCGGCGTTGCCGATGTCGATCTGGCCGCAGGCGATATCGAAGGCGCGGCCGTCCAGGGCCAGGGCCTTGGTCAGCCCGGCCACAGCGTGCTTGGTGGCGGTATAGGGCGCGCTGAAGGGTCTTGGCGTATGGGCCGAGATGGAGCCATTGTTGATGATGCGACCACCGCGGGGCGATTGCTCGCGCATCAGGGCGAAGGCGGCGCGGCTGCAGAGAAAGACGCCGGTGAGATTGGTGTTGACCGCCCGGTGCCAGGCGTCCAGCTCCAGTTCGTCGATGGGCACCGCCGGTGCGCCGACGCCGGCATTGTTGAACAGCAGGTCGAGGCGGCCATAGGTGTCGCGAATCCGGGCGAAGAGCGCCTCGACGCTGGCGACATCGGTGACGTCGCAAGTCACCGCCAGGGCTTCGCTGCCCTGCTGGCGGGCTTCTTCCACCAGGGCCTCCAAGGGCTCGGCGCGGCGGGCAGCCAGGACCACGCGAAAGCCGTCCTGCAGCAGACCGAGGGTGACGGCGCGACCGATACCCTGGGAGGCACCGGTGACGAGGGCGATGGGGCGGGCGGTGGTCATGGGCGATCCTTGTGGCGGACAGGGTGCCTCAAGGCTAGCAGGTCGGAAGGAGGTGAGGCAGGCGTCTGGCCGGAGTCTTGGGTGGCCCTCACCCTAGTCCTCTCCCAGGGGGAGAGGGGATGGCCTAGGTGGTTGGGAGAGGGTTCGTGG
>CAUQPA010000491.1:0-3991 GCA_963519325.1 uncultured Pseudomonas sp.
GGGGATAGGTGCCTTCCTGCTCGATGGGATTCTGGGTGGCCATCACCAGGAAGAGGTCGGGCAGGGCGTAGGAGGTACGGCCGATGCTCACCTGGCGCTCGGCCATGGCCTCCAGCAGCGCGGACTGGACCTTGGCCGGCGCCCGGTTGATCTCGTCGGCCAGCACCAGGTTGTGGAAGATCGGTCCCTGCTGGAAGGAGAAGCTCGCGGTGTCGGGCCGATAGATCTCGGTACCGGTGATGTCGGCCGGCAGCAGGTCGGGGGTGAACTGGATGCGATGGAAATCTGCTTCCAAGCCTTCCGCCAGGTCTTTGATGGCCTTGGTCTTGGCCAGCCCCGGGGCACCCTCCACCAGCAGGTGACCATCCGCCAGCACCGCGATGAGCAGGCGCTCCACCAGGGTTTCCTGGCCGAGGATCTGGCTGGTCAGGTAGGTGCGAAGCACCTGCAGAGCGTCACGGTGAGCCATGGGGCATCCTGAATACGGCGCTGGAGCGGTGGAGGGGCGGCAATTTTACTGCAAGCGGCGGCTGCCGCCCATGCCTGCGCCGAGGTCGCCGGCAGAGCAGCGTTTGACGAATTTTTGACGATCCCTGGCGCAGGCTGGGCGACCGCCGGCGCGGCGGAGGTCTCGCTTCGGCCATTCACCGGCTTGCCAGGCTGGCGCGACGCCGTCGGACGGTTAAACTCCACCGCCTGCCAATGCGCTCGGGGCCTCTGGCTCGCCGATCCCGAGCGGCCTCGCCACCGCTGCGAATCCTCGCTCCCTTTGACAAGGTGTTTTCATGTCGCCAACGGAAGTCCCGCAATCCCCACGCGCCGCAGGCGTCCGGCCCCTGCCGACGCTGGGCAGCCACCTGAGTTTCGTCCTGGGCTGCGGCCTGGCGCTGATGGTCATGTTCTCCCTGCTGCGCCTGGCGCTGCTGGGCTACAACACCGATCTGATCGGCGCCTCGCCATTCGCCACCTTCGCCGAAGCCTTTTTCAACGGCGCGCGCTTCGATCTGCGCCTGGTGGTCTATCTCTGTGTGCCCTCGCTGCTTTGTCTGGTCAGTGTCCGGGCCATGGCCGCGCGGCGGCTCCAGGCTGGCTGGTTCACCCTGGCGGCGAGCCTCTGCCTGCTGCTGGGCGTGGCCGAACTGAACTTCTATCGGGAATTCCACCAGCGACTGAACAGCCTGGTGTTCCAATACCTGCAGGAAGACCTGCACACCGTTACCAGCATGATCTGGAACGGCTTCCCGGTGGTGCGCCTGCTGCTGGCCTGGGCCGTGGCGACCCTGCTGCTGGGCCTGGTGTTCTTCGGTATCGAGCGGGCCACCCGCCGCCATGCGCCGACGCGGCCGGCGCCCTGGTATCGCCGCGGCGCGGTGTTCCTGCTGTGCCTGGTGGTGGCGGTGATCGCCGCCCGCGGCACCCTGAGATCCGGTCCGCCGCTGCGCTGGGGTGATGCCTACACCACGGATTCGATGTTCGCCAACCACCTCGGCCTGAACGGTACCCTGACGCTGATCAATGCCGCCGAGAACAGCTTCTCCGATCACCGCGACAACAGCTGGAAGGCGACCATGCCGGCCGCCGAGGCCTTGGCCGTCACCCGGCAGACGCTGCTGACCCCGCGCGATGAGCTGATCGATGCCAACAAGGCCGCCATCCGCCGGGTCTACACCCCGCCCGCCGAAGGCCAGTTGCCCCAGGTGCGCAACGTGGTGGTGATCCTCATGGAAAGCATGGCCGGGCGCTACATCGGCGCCCTCGGCAATCAGGACGGCATCACGCCGAACTTCGATGCCCTGGCCAAGCAGGGCACCCTGTTCACCCGCTTCTTTTCCAACGGCACCCATACCCACCAGGGCATGTTCGCCACCATGGCCTGCTTTCCCAACCTGCCGGCCTTCGAGTACCTGATGCGCACGCCCGAGGGTGCCCACCAATTCTCCGGCCTGCCGCAGCTGCTCAGCACCCGCGGCTTCGACGACGTCTACGTCTACAACGGCAATTTCCAGTGGGACAACCAGTCCGGCTTCTTCAGCAACCAGGGCATGACCAGTTTCGTCGGACGTGAGGACTTCGTGAATCCGGTGTTCATGGACCCGACCTGGGGCGTTTCCGACCAGGACATGTTCGATCGCTCGGTGCAGGAGCTGGACAAGCTGGCCAAGGCTCCGGACGGCAAGCCCTTCTATGCGCTGCTGCAGACCCTGTCCAACCACACGCCCTATGCGCTGCCCAAGGACCTGCCGGTCACCCCGGTCACCGGGCATGGCTCCCTCGACGAGCACCTCACCGCCATGCGCTACGCCGACTGGTCGCTGGGGCAATTCTTCGCCAAGGTGAAGAGCGAGCCCTGGTACCAGAACACCCTGTTCGTCATCCTCGGCGACCACGGTTTCGGCAACAACGAGCAGATCACCGAGATGGACCTGTCGCGCTTCAACGTGCCCTTGCTGCTGATCGGTCCGGGCGTGCAGGAAACCTTCGGGCCCCGTCGCGACACCGTGGGCAGCCAGATCGACGTGGTACCCACCGTCCTGGCCCGCTTTGGCCAGCCGACCCAGCACCAGTGCTGGGGCCGCGACCTGCTCGGCCTGCCCCAGAGCGACCAGGGCGTCGCCGTGATCAAGCCCTCGGGCAGCGACCAGACCGTCGCCCTGGTGACCGGTGACCGCATCCTGGTCAAGCCGCGCGACCGCGATGCCGTGCTCTATCGCTACCATTTGGGCACCGAGGCCGGCGGCGAGGTGGTCAAGGGCGATGCCAGCGTGCCCGAGCTGCAGAAGCGCCTGGATGCCTTCATCCAGACCGCTACCGCCAGCCTGCTTGGCAACACCACCGGCATGACCGACAGCAAGGCCGCCGCGGCCCAGCGTCAGTAACTGCCGCCCGAGGACTCTCGTCCCAAAACAAAGGCCGCCCGAGGGCGGCCTTTGTTTTTGCCGGCTGGATCAGGCCGCGATGACCACGTCTTCGGCCTGCAGACCCTTGTCGCGCTGGATCACCGAGAACTCCACGCGCTGGCCTTCCATCAGCACCCGATGGCCTTCGCCACGGATCGCGCGGAAGTGCACGAAGATGTCGTCGCCGGTGTCGCGGGAGATGAAGCCGAAGCCCTTGGAGGTGTTGAACCACTTCACCGTGCCGCGCTCGCGGTCGTCGGCCAGCGGCCGTGCCGGGGCGGCGACGGTCGCGGCGGGGCGAGCCACCGGGCGCGGGCGATTCTCCACCTCGGCAGCCGTCGCGGTACCGGCCGGAGCACGAAACTTTTCCGGCAGGCTGGCCAGGGCAGCGACCAGGGTCAGCCCCAGGGGCAGCAGTTCGGCAGGCAGGCCGCCGATGTGGGAGAGCGGAGCGAGCAGGATGAAGGTCTGCATCACGACGGCGATCACCAGCAGGGCGCTGGCGAGCTTCTGCACGCCGCTGCTGCGGCTGCGGGAGAAGGGCGTGAAGAGGAGGGTGGCGAGACCCAGCAGGGCCAGATGGATGGACTCGGGTTGATCGAAGGACGAGGTGTCGGACTGCAGTCCGGGAATAGCCGATAACAGGAGCGCGGCTGCGCCCACCACGACATGGACAGTAGATAACGTGTTCAATGTGAAATCACCTTGGGGTCAAGAACACGGGTCTGCCGAAACTGCCGGGACGAAGACCGACAGCGGAATGACCCGGCGCGGAACGCGCGTTCTTATTAAACCCAAAAGGTGAGGGGCACTCAATCGTGGCGCCGTCGCGGCACCGGGGGCGCCGCGGCGCGGGCGCGCCGGCCGCGGGCCCGCGGCCCCCCCGCCCCGCCGGCGTGTCGGGGGTCTGCATGCGCTGGGTCAGCAGGTCGGCGGTGGGTTCGTCGTTGACCTTGTCCAGCAGCGGGAAGATGCCCCGCGCGGTGCGCACCACGGCTTCCTGGCCCTGCACCAGCAGACGGATCATCTCCTGGGCATCCGGCACCCCTTCCTCTTCCTTGATGCTCGACAGCCGTGCGTAGGCGGCATAGGTG
>CAUQPA010000492.1:0-3988 GCA_963519325.1 uncultured Pseudomonas sp.
GGTGTGCAGGTCGTGTTCGCGCCAGGCGCGTTCCAGCAGGCGGCGATCGAAGTCGCCCCAGCTGCACCAGCCGGCGAGGGTCGTCTCGTAGCCGCTCAGCCAGGTCTCGAAGGCGGGCCAGGTATCGTCCAGGGGCTCGGCACCATCGACGTCCGCCTGGCTGATGTGGGTGAGGGCGCGGCAGAAGGGGGTCAACAACGGCAGGCGCAGGGGCTGGACGAAGGTCTGGTAGCGATCCAGCTCCAGGCCCTCGGCATCGACCATCACCGCGCCGATCTCGATGATCTCCATCAGTTCTATGGGCCAGCCGCCTTCGTCGGTGGTCGCTTCCAGGTCCAGCACCAGCCAATGCTTCATCGTCACGCCCTCGGGCCAGCCGCCTCGATCATCGCAGATAAGACGGTGGAAACGTCCAGGGGTTGCGTGGCACTTGGTGAATGAACGTAACATTCATGACTCGATGGGGACGTCTGGTCACGATTCGCTTGTGACGCTCCCGCCTTGCTCTTAAGCTTGAGGCCTGTTTCCCGCGAGTTTCACCCATGGAGTGCCGTCCGGGTTGTGGCGCCTGCTGTATCGCGCCGTCGATCTCCTCACCGCTGCCACGTATGCCCCAGGGCAAGCCATCCGGCGTGCGCTGCGCCCATCTGGACAGCACCAACCGCTGCGACCTGTTCGGCTCGCCGCTGCGCCCCGCGGTGTGCGGTGGTTTCAAGGCCGAGCCGGACTTCTGCGGCAGCAGCAGCGCCGAGGCCCTGGCGATCCTGCTGCGCCTCGAGGGTGAAACCGCCGCCTGATCCGCACTACCCAAGGCTCCGACAACCACAACAACAAGGGACGTCCCATGCACCAGCCGCTTCGCTCCATCCTTGCCCTGACCCTGCTCGCAGCCACCGGCCTGGCCCAGGCCGACGATTGGCAGCTCGCCAAGCAGGAAGACGGTATCCAGGTCTATACCCGCGCCGTCGCCGGCTCCAAGTACAAGGCCTATCGCGGCGTGGTCCAGATCAAGGCCGACCCGGCCACCATCGCCCGCCTGCAGGACGACCCGGCAGGCTCCTGCAAGTGGATCTTCCGCTGCCAGTCGCTGCAGGTGCTCAAGCGCCAGGACAACCAGGCTTGGACCTACATGCGCATCGACATGCCGTGGCCGGTCACCGCCCGCGACGTGGTGCTCCACGTGACCGAGCAGAAGACCCCCGACGGCGGCTTCACGCGCACCCTGGAAGGCGTGCCGGACTATCGGCCACCGGCCGATGGCTACGTACGGGTCGCCAGCTTCCAGGGGCAGTGGCGCGTGGTGCCGAAGAACGGCGGCGCGGAGGTCACCTACGAGGCCCAGAGCGAACCGGGCGGCAGCGTGCCGTCCTGGCTGGCCAACAGCTTCGTGGTGGACGCCCCGCTCAACACCCTGAAGGGCCTGCGCCAGGCCGCGCAACGCTGATCGAAAGGCGTGGCTCCGGCGGTGGAACCCGCTGGAGCCGAGGCGCCCGGGCAATACCACCCCTATGGTTGCTAGCCTCCCGGTATGGCACGCTTGTCCTTGCCGTTGGTTAATACCACTCCTGTAAAAGCGGGCTGATGGAGTTGCATCCCCCTGCGTCCCCCCATCCGTGATCAACGGGTGGGGGCGGGCACCGGCTGGCTGCGGCGTCGCCGTCTCCAGCCATCCACCAGGCGAAAAGCCAGCAGGCCTGCGCCTATGGCGGCATAGATCGCCCACTCCTCGATGTCCGAGCGCACGATCCAGAGGTAGTGCAACAAGCCCAGGCCCAGCACCAGGTAGGCCAGCCGATGCAGCTCCTTCCAGCGCTTGCCCAGGCGGCGCATCGCCGGGCGGTTGGAGGTGACGGCGAGGACCAGCAGGATCAGCAGCGCCGCTGCACCGACGATGATATAGGGACGGCGCTGCAGCTCCACGCCCAGTTGCGACAGGTCGAAACCCAGTACGAAGGCCAGGTAGCCAAGGAAATGCAGCAGGGCATAGGTGAAGGTCCAGAGGCCGAGCTGGCGGCGGATCACCGGCCAGAGCTTCCAGCGGGTGAGGCGCGACAGCGGCGTCAGGCTCAGGGTCAGCAGCAGCAACACCAGGGCACCGGTGCCCAGCTTGTCCACCAATGTTTTGCCCGGATCCGGGCCCAGGGCGAAGATCCAGGCCTGGTACAGCCACCACAGCGGCGGGCAGAGCGCGGCGACGAATACGCCGAGGCGCCAGAGCAGCAACCCCATCAGTAATTTCTCCGCAGGTCCATGCCGGCATAGAGCGAGGCCACTTCCTCGCCATAGCCGTTGAACATCAGTGTCGGCCGCACGTTGGGGCTGAACAGCCCGCTGGGCAGGCGGCGCTCGCGGGCCTGGCTCCAGCGCGGGTGGTCCACTTCCGGATTGACGTTGGCGTAGAAGCCATATTCGCTGGGCGCCATGCCCTGCCAGGTGGTGCGCGGCTGCTCCGCCACCAGACTGATGCGGACGATGGACTTGATGCCCTTGAAGCCGTACTTCCAGGGCACGATCAAGCGCAGCGGCGCGCCGTTCTGGTTGGGCAGCACCCGGCCGTACATGCCCACCGTCATCAGCGTCAGCGGATGCATGGCCTCGTCCAGGCGCAGGCCTTCCACATAGGGCCAGTCCAGCAGGGCGAAGCTGGAGTTCATGCCGGGCATGTGCTGCGGGTCCTTAAGCGTCTCGAACCTCACGTAGCGCGCCTTGCCGGTGGGCTCGACACGCTTGAGCAAACTGGCCAGCGGAAAGCCCAGCCAGGGGATGACCATGGACCAGGCCTCCACGCACCTCATGCGATAGATGCGTTCTTCCAGGGTATCGGGGCCGAACAGGTCTTCCAGGCCGTAGGTACCGGGCTTGCCCACCTCGCCGTCGACCACCACGCTCCAGGGCTGGGTCGGCAACTGGCCGGCATGGGCGGCCGGGTCGCTCTTGTCCGGGCCGAATTCGTAGTAGTTGTTGTAGTGGGTGGCGTCCTTGAACGGGGTGATGTCCTCGCCCTTGACGGTCGCCGCCTGCCAGCGGGTATCCGGCAGCTTGCGCTCGAACCAGTCCGGCCCCTTGGCCGGGTCGACGTCGGCGTAGCGGGAGGGATCCGCCAGGGCCCAGCGGGGCAGGGCGGCGCCGGCCAGCAGCGCGCCTCCGGCACCCAGCAACTGGCGGCGGGACAGGTAGACGGCTTCGGGGGTGATCTCCGACGCACGACAGGCGGAGCGCGGAACGATCTTGATCGGCATGACGAACCTCGACGGGAGAGCGCGGGACGGGGCGGCTAGCTATCAGCGTGAGACATCCCGGTCGGGAAAAACTTCCTGGGCCAGACGATAGCCTGCCACGGTGCTCCGGCGGAAGGCCGGGGCGCGCCGCTAAAGCCTCCGTTCAGGTAGCCGCCAGGCAGGCGCTGGCGGCCATGCCATACTCCAGCCACCTTCAAGCCTGGGAGTGCCCGATGAAGAAGCTGATCAATAGCCCCGCCACGGTGGTTCGCGAATTGCTCGAAGGACTCGTGAGCCTGGATCCCGGTCTTGCCCTGTTGGCCGAAGAGCAGGTCGTGCTGCGCCAGCCGCTGGCGGATCGCCAGGCACGCCCCGTGGCGGTGATCTCCGGGGGCGGCAGCGGTCATGAACCGGCCCATGCCGGCTACGTGGGTGAGGGGATGCTGACCGCCGCCGTGGCCGGCGACGTCTTCACCTCGCCCAGCGTGGACGCGGTGCTGGCGGCCATTCGCGCGGCGGCGGGTCCGGCCGGCGCGCTGCTGGTGGTGAAGAACTACACCGGCGACCGCCTCAATTTCGGCCTCGCCGCCGAACTGGCCCGTAGCGAGGGCATTCCCGTCGATACGGTGCTGGTGGCGGACGACGCCGCCCTGCGCCATACCGTGGCGCCGGAGAAGCGCCGGGGTATCGCCGGCACCGTGCTGATCCACAAGCTCGCCGGCGCGGCGGCCGCGGCCGGACGGCCGCTGGCCGAGGTGGCCGGCCTGGCC
>CAUQPA010000493.1:0-3986 GCA_963519325.1 uncultured Pseudomonas sp.
TACCCCAGGTGAGCGACGGCGAGGGCGCCCTCCGCGCCGCCGCCTGCATCCGGGCCGTCGCCCGGGAGGTGCTGGCATGATCGTCCTGACCCTGGTCCACGGCCGCGAGCGGCAACTGGCCAACCTCATCCGCGGCCTGGAGCTGGCGCCCACGCCACCCGCCGCCCTGGTGGTGATACAGATGAACGAGGCGCCGCGCGCGCTGCACAGCACGCGCTTTCCGATCCAGGTGCTCGGCGTCACCGGCGACGGCATCCTGCCCCTGGCTGCGGCGCGCAATGCCGCCGTGACCGCCGCGCCCGGTGAGGAGCTGGTGTTTCTCGACGTGGATTGCATTCCCGCGCCCGCCTTGCTCGACGGCTATCGCCAGGCGCTGGCCGCTCGCCCCGAGGCCCTGCACCAGGGCCTGGTCCACTACCTGCCGGCCGGGATCGCCGAAGGCGACTGGACGCCCGCGGAGTTGCTGGCGACGGGTGTGGTCCATCCGCTGCACCGGGACAGGCCCGCCGGGACCGACATTCCCCATCCGCTGTTCTGGTCGCTGAACTTCGCCTGCCGCCGCGCCACCTTCCAGCGCATCGGCGGCTTCGACGAAGGCTATCGCGGCTATGGTGGCGAGGACACCGACTTCGCCTTTCGCGCCCGGGAGGCGGGGGTGCCCGTATACCAGGCCGACGCCCGGGCCTTCCACCAGTACCACCCCACCTACCATCCGCCGCTCAATCACTTCGCCAGCATCCTGGCGAACGCCCGGCGCTTCCAGGCGCGCTGGGACGTATGGCCCATGGACGGCTGGCTGCGCGACTTCGCCGCCGCTGGCTACATCCGCTTCGATGAGAGCCGCGGGATAGAGGAGCTTAGGGTGCCCAGCACCGCCGAGATCGCCGCCTGCCGGGATGCCTCCGGGTCGGGCTTCTGACTGCGCGGCGCAACCAACCCGGCCAGCGCTACTCTGAAGGTAGGGCTGGTCTGCAAAGCCACCGGGCGTAGGCCTCTGCAGATCGCCTCCAGCCATTCGTCTCGAGGAACGTTCGTCAGGAGCCGCCAATGTCCTTGTTCGCCTTCAGCCTGCGCGGTGTTTCGCCGTTCACCCTCATCAAGCGTGCCGTCCAGGAATTCGTCGCCGACGACATGCCCACCTATGCGGCGGCGCTGGCCTACCAGATGCTGTTCTCGCTGTTTCCCTTCCTGTTATTCCTCATCGCCCTGATCGGCTTCCTGCACCTGCCGGACTTCTTCACCTTCCTACGCCAACAGGCCGCCTACCTGCTGCCGGTCACCGCGCTGGACACCGTCAATCCCATCATCGACCAGTTGCAGACGCAGAAGGGCGGCCTGCTGTCCTTCAGTATCATCGTCGCGCTGTGGTCCGCCTCCGGTGGTTTCCGTTCGCTGATGACCGCCATGAACAGCGCCTACGACGTGGTGGAGAGTCGCCCCGCCTGGAAGCGCATTCCCCTGTCGGTGCTGCACACCATAGGCCTCGCCGGCCTGCTGCTCAGCGCCGCGGCCTTGATGGTGCTCGGTCCCCAGGTGATGAACTGGCTGGCAGCCTACGTCGGTCTGGAAGACTACATGGTGACCCTCTGGGCGCTGATCCGCTGGCCGCTGGCAGTGTTCATCCTGATGATCGCCGTGGCCGCGCTCTACTACGTCACCCCGGACGTGAAGCAGAGCTTTCGCTTCATCACCCCCGGCTCGGCGCTGGCCGTGGTGGTCTGGATCCTGGCGTCCCTGGGCTTCGGCTACTACGTGCAGAACTTCGCCAACTACAACGCCACCTACGGCAGCATCGGCGCCATCATCGTGCTGCTGCTGTATTTCTACATTTCCTCGGCGGTGCTGCTGTTCGGCGCGGAGATCAATGCGGTGATCGAGCACCACAGCGACGACGGCAAGGAAAAGGGCGAGAAGGCCCCGGGAGACGGCGGCGTGGAAGGCGACGAGGAAATCCAGGCGGCCCAGGCGGAGGAAGAAGGCGTGGTGGGTGAAGCGCGGGTGGTGAAGCGCCCGGAGCGTCGCACCTGAGACCGTAGGGTGGATAACGGCGCCAGCCTTATCCACCGTCTACCGGCGACCGTTATTGTGAAAAACGCCAGGTGGCATTCCACGCTGCGGGTCCGGGCTTTCGGACTATCGCAGCCATGGTCGCCATGGACCGTAGGTTGGGCTGAGACGGCTTCATCGTCGAAGCCCAACGGTGCCGCCACTCCGAGGTCAGGCCTGCTGGGCTTCGCTACGCTCAACCCAACCTACGGCGTTCCCTAGGAGCGGCCGCATCGGCGGACCGCCAAGGCCGCGATTGACGCAGGACAAGAACGCCTTACTTCGCCTTGCCCTGATTGGCCACCGCCGCCATCTTGGCGGCGACCTCGTCCGGGTCGGCCAGGTAGTAGTGCTTGGTGGGCTTGAGGTTATCGTCGAACTCGTACACCAGCGGCACGCCGTTGGGGATGTTGAGGCTGACGATGTCGCTGTCAGAGATGTTGTCCAGGTACTTGATCAGGGCGCGCATGGAGTTGCCATGGGCAACCACCAGCACGCGCTGGCCACTGCGGATGGCCGGGGCCAGGACTTCGTTCCAGTAGGGCAGGACGCGCTCGACGCAATCCTTGAGGCATTCGGTGCGCGGCACCTGATCCAGCGACAGGCCGGCATAGCGCGGATCGGCGGCCAGCACCTTTTGCTCTTCGACGCTCTGCTCAGGCGGCGGCACGTCGTAGCTGCGGCGCCACACCAGCACCTGCTCCTCGCCGTACTTGGCCGCTGTCTCGGACTTGTTCAGCCCGGTCAGGCCGCCATAGTGACGCTCGTTGAGGCGCCAGTCGCTCACCACCGGCAGCCACATCTGGTCCATGCCTTCCTGGACGTGCCACAAGGTACGCACGGCGCGCTTGAGCACCGACACGTGGGCCACGTCGAAGAGGAAGCCGGCGTCCTTGAGCGCCTGGCCACCCTCGTGGGCCTCGCGGATCCCCTGCTCGGTCAGATCCACGTCCGCCCAGCCACTGAAGCGGTTTTCCAGGTTCCACGCCGACTGGCCATGGCGGATGAATACGACTTGCGACATGCGACCTCCATCTTGGGATTCATTGTTTGGCTCACGCCTACGCGAAGCTGTGCCAAACATACCGCAGATGGAGGCTGCCGGCATGGGCATCACGGAATCCGTGATGCGTCCGGCACTCGTAGCGCGTCTCAGGCCGCGAGGGCGCGGCGGGTGCGCTCGATGACGCGTTCCAGCCCGGCAGCGGCACTGTACTGCTCGGGATAGAGACGCTCGCTGCGGCAGGCTACGCCACGCTCGTCGACCACGGTGAAGCTGAAGCCGCCCTTGCGCGAAGCCGGGGTGGTGATGCATTGGAACGGCGCGAAGGCCGCCTGGAGGTGTTGCATGGCCGCGATGGCCTGGTTTTGAATGTTCATACGACTATCCTTGGGATCCACGCTCAGTCGGCGCGGTGAAATGACTCCAGCAACCTCGTGCCCATGACGGCCGACGGCTGAATCTCTGGCTGGAGGAAGGCAGCGTGTGGGCGAAAGGCCCAGGCATGCAGGTAAGTACTTGGGAAGGCAGGCAACCGGCGGGCACGAGATTCAGAGGCCGCGGCGGCAGATCCTGAGCAATCGAGGGGATCGGAACGATCCGGATGACGCTGATTTCGCGCTGCTACTACGAGCGGAAAGGCGTCCGGCGATTGGGGTCAGCTTGGTACTAACCCGGTCAAGCTAGCAGGATCGATGCCAAGGGTGCAAGCCCGTCGGTCGGCGACGGGCTTGGCGGTCACTAACGCTCGACGAGTTGCATCCAGGCCGCCGGATAGCGGGTACCGGCCACTTGCTCCGGGGTGAACAGGCGATCCAGCTCGGCATTCTCCGCTGCGCTCAATCGCACCTGGAGCGCGGCGAGATTCTCCAGCAGGTAGCGCCGCCGCCGGGTACCCGGGATGGGCACGATGTCCTCGCCCTGGGCCAGGACCCAGGCC
>CAUQPA010000494.1:0-3980 GCA_963519325.1 uncultured Pseudomonas sp.
CCGCCGCACCCTTCGCCGAGGGCCGCCCCTGGACCCGCTGCCTGGAAGGCCTCAGCTACCGGGCCACCACCCTGGAGGTGCTCAGCGCCGGTACCCAGACCACGGTGCAGGATGCCCCCGGTCGCCTCGGCTACTGGTCGGTGGGCATTCCGCCGTCCGGCCCCATGGACGACCGCGCCCTGCGCCTGGGCAATCGTCTCCTGGGTAACGACGAGCGCGCCGCCGCCCTGGAAATCACCCTGGCCGGCCCTACCCTCAGGTTCAACACCGAGGCCGTGGTGGCCATCACCGGCGCGGCCCTGCCGATCCTGCTGGATGACCAGCCCCAGGCCATGGACAGCGTCTTCCGGGTGCCAGCCGGCGCCACCCTGCGACTGGGCGCCATCGAGGGTGCGGGTGCGCGCAGCTACCTTTGCCTGCGCGGCGGCCTGGATCTACCCGAATACCTGGGCAGCCGCAGCACCTTCACCCTCGGCCAATTCGGCGGCCATGGCGGCCGCGCCCTGCGCGCCGGCGATGTGCTGCATCTCCATGCCCTGAGTGACCCGAGCACGGGCGCCCGTCTGCCGGCGGCGCTGACCACGCAACTGCCCGCCACTCGGACCCTGCGCGTCATCTACGGTCCGCACGGCGCGCCGGACTATTTCAGCCCGGCCTATCTCGACCTCTTCCTCGCCACCGACTGGGAGGTGCACTTTAACTCTAGCCGCACCGGGGTGCGCCTGATCGGCCCCAAGCCGGAATGGACGCGGGAGGACGGCGGTGAAGCCGGCCTGCATCCCTCCAATATCCACGACAATCCCTATGCGGTCGGCGCCGTGGATTTCACCGGCGATATGCCGGTCATCCTCGGTCCGGACGGCCCGAGCCTGGGCGGCTTCGTCTGCCCGGTCACGGTGATCGAGGCCGATCTCTGGCAACTGGGCCAGCTCAAGGCCAGTGACCGGGTACGCTTCCTGCCGGTGGATCTGGGGACCGCGCGGCGCTTGCAGCAGGCACGCCTGGCCGAGGAAAGCAGTCTGCAGCCGCAGGCGGAGATCGCCGTTACCCCCGAGCGTGGCGATCTCGTGGTGCTGGACCTAGGCCAGGGCGCCGAACGACTGGTGGCCCGGCTCTCCGGCGATACCCATCTGCTGCTGGAGATCGGCCCGCCGGAGCTGGACCTGGCCCTGCGCTTTCGCGGCCATGGCCTGATGCAGGCACTGGCCGCCCTGGCCCTGCCCGGCCTGCGCGAACTTACCCCCGGCATTCGTTCGCTGCAGGTGCACTACCAGCCCGAGGCGTTGCCGCTGGCCGAGCTGCTGGCGTCTGTGACCCGCTGCTGGCAGGCCCTGGGGGACGCCCAGGATCTGCGGGTACCTTCGCGCATCGTCCACCTGCCACTGTCCTGGGACGATCCGGCCTGCCGCCTGGCCATCGAGAAGTACGCCACCACGGTGCGCAAGGACGCGCCCTGGTGCCCGAGCAACCTGGAATTCATCCGTCGGGTGAATGACTTGGACTCTCTGGAGGCGGTCAAGGGCATCGTCTTCGATGCCAGCTACCTGGTGATGGGGCTGGGCGATGTCTACCTCGGGGCACCGGTCGCCACCCCACTCGATCCACGGCATCGGCTGGTGACCACCAAGTACAACCCGGCGCGCACCTGGACCGCGGAGAACTCGGTGGGCATCGGCGGCGCCTATCTGTGCGTCTATGGCATGGAGGGACCGGGCGGTTACCAGTTCGTCGGTCGTACCCTGCAGATGTGGAATCGCTACCGCGAGGTCGAGGCCTTCCAGGGCCAGCCCTATCTACTGCGCTTCTTCGACCAGATCCGCTTCTACGAGGTCTCGGCCGAGGAATTGCTGGGCATCCGGGCGGATTTTCCCCTGGGGCGCGTGCCGCTACGTATCGAGGACAGCGAGCTGTCGCTGGCCGACTACGAGGCCTTCCTGGCCCGCGAAGCCGAGGGCATCGCCGCCTTCCGCAGCCGCCAGCAAGCCGCCTTCGCCGCCGAGCGGCAACGCTGGATCGACTCCGGCCAGGCGCATTTCGACAGCGTCGAGCCCCTTGCCGAGCCGACCACGGACGCGCCGCTCACCGCTGGCCAGCAGGCACTGGAAAGTCCGGTCGCCGGCAATCTCTGGCAGGCGCAGGTCCAGCCTGGCGATCAGGTGGACGCCGGCCAGCCGCTGCTCGTCCTTGAATCCATGAAGATGGAAATCCCCCTGCTTGCTCCCTGCAGCGGCCGGATTCGCGACCTCCATGTCCAGCCCGGTTCGCCGGTCCGCGCCGGCCAGCGCCTGCTCGTCATCGACAAGAATTGAAGGAAGCCGTCATGACATTCGACCTGCGCCTCGCCACCCTGCGCGCCGCCTATGCCGCCGGTACCCGGACGCCACGGGCTCTCGTGGCCGAACTCCTGGAAAAAGCTGAGCAGCTGAACCCTGAGTATCGGCTATTCATCCACCTGCTGACCCCGGCGGAACTGGAGCCCTATCTGGCCGCACTCGACGGCCGCGACCCGGCCGAGCTGCCGCTGTACGGCATTCCCTTCGCGCTCAAGGACAATATCGACCTGGCCAGCATCCCCACCACGGCGGCCTGCCCGGCCTATGCCTATGTGCCCGAACACTCCGCCAGCCTGGTGAAGCGGCTGGTAGCCCTGGGCGCCGTGCCCCTGGGCAAGTGCAATCTCGACCAGTTCGCCACCGGCCTCAACGGCACCCGCTCGCCCTATGGCGCCTGCCGCAACAGCGTCCATACGGACTATCCGGCCGGCGGTTCCAGCGCCGGCTCGGCGCTGGCCGTGGCCCTAGGCGTCGTCAGCTTCGCCCTGGGTACGGATACCGCTGGCTCCGGGCGCGTCCCGGCGGCGCTGAACAACCTGGTCGGCCTCAAGGGCAGCAAGGGGCTGCTGTCCACCGCTGGCGTGGTACCGGCCTGCCAGACCCTCGACTGCGTGACTTTCTTTACCGCCACCGCCGCCGAAGCCAGCGAGTTGCTGGCCCTGGGCGCCCAACCCGACCCGCGCGATTCCTATAGCCGCGCCAATCCGCAGTGGAACGACGCCAGCGCCTTCGGGACGCCGCGCCCCTTCCGTTTCGGCGTGCCGACCCAGCTGGAATTCCTCGGTTGCCCGGAAAGCCCGGCGCTGTTCGCAGCGGCCAAGGCCCAGCTGGAAGCCCTGGGTGGTGAAGCCGTGCCGCTGGATCTTGCACCCTTTCTGGAAGCCGCCCGCCTGCTCTACGAAGGCCCCTGGGTAGCCGAGCGCTACGCCGTGGCCGGCGCCCTGATCAAAGCCGATCCGGAGGCGGTGCTGCCAGTGATCCGTGCCGTGCTGGAGAAGGCACCCGACGCCTCGGCGGTGGACGCCTTCCGCGCCGGCTACCGGCTACAGGCACTTAAGGCTCAGTGCGATGTCCTGCTCGCCGAGCTGGACTGCGTACTTACCCCGACCTATCCCCGGCCGGTCACCCTGGCCGAACTGGCTGCCGAGCCGGTGGCGCGCAACGCCGACCTCGGCTACTACACCAACTTCATGAATCTGCTGGACTACGCGGCCGTGGCCGTACCCACTGGGGTGATGAGCAACGGCCTGCCCTGGGGCGTGACGTTGTTCGGCCGGGTGTTCACCGACCAGTACCTGCTCAGCCTGGCGGCGGCGCTGCAAGAGAGCCAGGGCCTGCCACTGGTGGGCGGCGCTCTGCCAAACGCCAGCCTGCCCGCTCGCGCCGCGCGCCATGACCGCACCCGCCTGGTGGTCTGCGGCGCCCATCTGCAAGGCCTGCCGCTCAATGGCCAACTGCTCGCCCGTGGCGCCCGCCGTCTGGCCCTGACCCGGAGCGCCCCGCGCTATCGCCTTTACGCCCTGGCCGGCGGACCGCCCTTGCGGCCCGGCATGGTGCGGGTCGCCGAGGACGGCGCGGCCATCGAGGTGGAGGTCTGGGAACTGCACAGCAGCGAACTGGGCAGCTTCCTCACCGGCATTCCCGCCC
>CAUQPA010000495.1:0-3978 GCA_963519325.1 uncultured Pseudomonas sp.
GCCCTATCGCGTCGGCCTGATCGCCGACACCCACGGCCTACTCCGACCCCAGGCCCTGGAGGCCATCGTCGGCAGCGACTTCATCCTGCACGCCGGTGACATCGGCAAGCCCGAGATCCTCGATGCCCTGCGGGAACTAGCCCCCCTGGCCGTGGTGCGGGGCAACAACGACGACGTGCCCTGGGCCGACGACATCCCCGAGCGCATCACCCTGACCCTGGCCGACGTCGGCATCCATATGCTGCACATCCTGCCGGAACTGGACCTGGCAGCCGTGCCGGCACCGGTGCGCGTGGTGATCAGCGGGCATTCGCACAAGCCGCTGATCGAGGAGCGCGATGGCGTACTCTACGTCAACCCCGGCAGCGCCGGTCCGCGGCGCTTTCGCCTGCCGATCAGCGTCGGCCGCCTGACCCTGGACGCCGGCCAGGTCCAGGCCGAGATCCTGGAACTCACTCCCTGAAGGAGCCCCGATGAGCATCGACTACCACTACTACGAACCCAGCCAGGGCCACGGCCTGCCCCATGACCCCTTCAACGCCATCGTCGCGCCGCGCCCCATCGGCTGGATCTCCTCCCACAGCGAAGCCGGCATCCTCAACCTGGCGCCCTACAGCTTCTTCAATGCCTTCAACTACAAGCCGCCGCTGATCGGCTTTTCCAGCCAGGGCTACAAGGACAGCGTGGCCAACATCGAGCGCACCGGCGAATTCGTCTGGAACCTGGCCACCCGCGAACTGGCCGAGGAGATGAACGCCAGCAGTGCCATGGTCGCGCCGGAGGTGGACGAATTCGCCCTCGCCGGCCTGGAGCCTGCCGCCTCGACGGTGGTCAAGGTGCCGCGGGTGGCGCGTGCCCAGGTCGCCTTCGAATGCAAGTTGAGCCAGGTCGTCCGCCTAAAGACCGCCGCGGGCGAGGAGCTGGACCAGTGGCTGGTGCTGGGCGAGGTAGTGGCCGCCCATATCGACAAGCGGCTGCTCAAGGACGGCATCTACCAGACCGCCGCCGCTCGACCCATCGTTCGCGGCGGCGGACCGGCGGACTATTTCGAGATCACCGAGGCCGCGCTGTTCAAGATGCGCCGCCCGGACTGACCGATCCGCTCTGGAAGGCAAAACGGCGCCCCCAGGCGCCGTTTGTTTTAGTACAGCCCTAGTCCGCTCTGCTGACGCGAAAATTCAGCCGGGGAAAATGTACCTGGACGGCGCCCAGGTGCTCGTCGTGACGGCAGATCACCAGGGCTTCGCTATCGGCATGCACCAGTTCGCCCAGCACCGGATCGACCCCATAGTCGGTCGCGGCCACGGTCACCCGGTCGCCCCAGGCGAAGCCTTCCACGGCAAGGGCCTGGTCGCGCGGCAAGGCCACCGGCTCAGCCTTCCGGGCGATCTGCAGCGCTTCGGCAGCGCCGAGCTCCTCATGGGTACCATGACCGAAACCCTGCACCCGGGCATACCAGGCGGCGATCTCGGGGCGCTCGTCGATCAGGGGCGCCAGCTGCGGCGTGCTCTTGAGGAACCAGAAGTTGTGCGCCAGGGCGATGTCGGCCACCGAGGGCGCACCGAACAGGTAGTCGCCCTGGCTACGCTGCAGCTGGATCTCCAGGCGCGCCAGCAGGGTCGGCAACTGCTGACGGGCCTGCTCGGGCGTCACGCGGGTCAGGCTGCCACCGCTGAACAGTGCCTTGCGGTCATCGAGGAAGGCCTGGGCCTGCCCGGCTGGCAGACTGGCCAGCCGCGGCCCCATGATCTCCGGCTGGAAGATCAGGGCCACGGCATGCTGGAACACCACCGCGTCCGCCCAGGCGGCGAAGGCGGCCACGACCGCCTCCTGGCCTTCCGGAAACAACGCCGGGACCGCCTTCTCCGCATCCAGGCGACGGGCGATCAGGGCGGTATCGCAATAGATATCGGCACCTACCTGCAGCACCGGCGTCTTGCGATAGCCACCGGTCAGGGCCACCAGCTCCGGCTTGGGCAACATGCGCGGGATGATTACCGAACGCCAGGCGAGGCCCTTGAAGCCCAGCAGCAGGCGCGCCTTCTCGGCGAAGGGCGATTGCCAGTAGTGATGCAGAATCAGCTCGGACATGACGGCACTCCTGGGTCAGCGGCGGAAAGCACGGTCGGCACGGCCAGCACCAGGGCTTCCTTGGCGCGTTTGGGTAGTTTCTTGATCTGGATTTCCCGGCGCAGGGCGGCCGATTTATCGTCGCAGGCCTCCACGTAGACCAGCGCCTGGGCCGGGCTGGAGGCGAAGAAGCGGGCACCGCGGCCGCTGCGGTGCTGGGCGAAACGGCGCGCGGGATCAGCGCTGATCCCGCAGTAGAGCGCCTGGTTCTCGGCGCGCACCAGGTAGACGTACCAGGGACGCGCAGGCGGCGGGGGCAGGTCGCTCACCGTCAGGCGAACCACTCCCGGGCGGTACGCCAGACGCACACGCCGACGAAATAGATGCCGCTGGCGAACCAGAGCACCATCAGCCACAACGGCTTGTCGGGGTGCAGGAACACCATCATGGCACTGCTCAGCAGCCAGATGCTGGTGATGGTGATGTTCACCGCCATCAGCTGGCGCACGCGGAAGGGATGCAGGAACTTGACCCGGGTCAGGGTCAGGGCGGCCAGCACCAGCACCACCGCCATGCTGAACCAGGGCGCCAGGTCCAGCACATAGAAGTACAGGGCCACCACGTTCCAGGCGGCGGGGAAGCCGACGAAATAGTTATCGGCGCTCTTCATGTTCACATTGCAGAAACAGAACAGCGACGACAATAGGATGATGCCCACCGCCACCAGCTCGAAATGCGGCGGCAGGGGGACGAAGCGATAGATGAAGATGGCGGGAATGAAGACGTAGGTCAGGTAGTCAACCACCAGGTCCAGCGCCGAGCCGTCGAAATGGGGCAGTACCCGCTTGACTTCGAACTTGCGCGCGAGGGTGCCGTCGAGGCCGTCGACGAGCAGCGCGATGCCGAGCCACATCAGGCAACCCTTGGGTTGACCGTCGACGAGGGCGAGCAGCGCCAGAAGCGCGAGGATCACACCACTGGAGGTCACCGCATGGGCGCCCCAGGCCTTGGCTTTTGTCAGCATGAGCGGATGGGAAATGGAGTTCACGGGCGTCTCTCTATGATGACGGCTTCGACTGCCCGGTGCACCGCACGTTTCGACGTGGCGGTACGAAATCGACAATCGAGCCGGTTAACGGCAAGGCGGACCTTGACCGCCGACCCCGGAAACCGGGCGCCAAACATCGAGGATACCGCGCCTTGCGGTCCTTTGCCCGCCTTCCCGCCGAACGCCCGTGATTGGGTTCGCAGGACGACCGGGGCGGCAGCAGGTCCGCCCCGGCAGTTTCTCAGTGCAGGATCTGACCCAGGAACAGCCGCGTCCGCTCGTTCTGCGGATTGTCGAAGAACTGGTCTGGTGCGGCCTGTTCGACGATCTCGCCCTTGTCCATGAAGATCACCCGGTTGGCCACGGTGCGGGCGAAGCCCATCTCGTGGGTCACGCAGAGCATGGTCATGCCGTCCTGGGCCAGGCCGATCATGGTATCCAGCACCTCCTTCACCATCTCCGGGTCGAGCGCCGAGGTCGGCTCATCGAACAGCATGATGCGCGGCTGCATGCACAGCGCGCGGGCGATGGCCACGCGCTGCTGCTGGCCACCGGACAGCTGGCCCGGAAACTTGTTGGCCTGCTCGGGAATGCGTACCCGCTGCAGATAGTGCATGGCGATCTCTTCGGCCTGCTTCTTCGGCATCTTGCGCACCCACATGGGCGCCAGGGTGCAGTTCTGCAGCACGGTGAGGTGCGGGAAGAGGTTGAAGTGCTGGAACACCATGCCGACTTCGCTGCGGATGGTCTCGATCTGCTTGAGATCGTTGGTCAGCTCGGTGCCATCGACGATGATCTGGCCCTTCTGGTGTTCTTCCAGGCGGTTGAGGCAACGGATGGTGGTGGACTTGCCCGAGCCG
>CAUQPA010000496.1:0-3968 GCA_963519325.1 uncultured Pseudomonas sp.
GATTTCCACAGGGCGATCTGGATCGGGTAGTTCCAGGCGCCGATGCCGGCGACCACGCCCAGCGGCTCGCGGCGGGTATAGACGAAGGAGGTCTCGCGCAACGGGATCTGCTCGCCTTCCAGGGCCGGGACCAGGCCGGCGTAGTACTCGAGCACGTCGGCGCCGGTGACGATGTCCACGGCCTGGGTCTCGGACAGGGCCTTGCCGGTGTCCAGGGTTTCCAGCAGGGCCAACTCGTCGTTGCGCTCACGGAGGATGTCCACGGCCTTGCGCAGGATGCGCGAGCGCTGCATGGCGGTCATCGCGGCCCAGACCTTCTGGCCGGCGGCAGCGGCTTCAACCGCCTTGTCCACGTCGGCGCGGCTGGCGCTCTGCACCACGGCGAGCACCTCGCCGGTGGCGGGATTCAGGGTTTCGAAGGTGGCACCACCGGTGGCGGCGACATAGCGGCCACCGATGTACAGCTGCTGTTCGGCGAAACGGGCCATGGACGATCTCCCAAGACGGGGCGGGCGCCGTGGCACCCGCGAGGAACACAGGGGGAGCGAAAGGCGAAGGCTTTCTGCTCCAGCGATGAAACCAGTCTACTTAATTTTTATTGAACGTTCAATCAATGAAAAATTCGCGGACGTCGCGAGACGCGCCGATGGGCGGTCCAGAGCGGTTCGGTCAGGGAGGGGCGAACGGGAGCGACGGGAGAAGATCCCCGCCGGTGTCAGCCGGCAGGGGACAGTAGCGGCGGGAGTGGGGTCAGGCCTTGGCCAGTTGCAGGTCCAGGTAGTCGTAGGCGATCTGCAGTGCTTGCTGGGTGTCGAAGGTGTCGCCGGAGAGGGCGCCGCGCAGCCAGAGGCCGTCGATGATGGCGGCCAGGCCCTTGGCCGAGGCACGGGCCTGCTCGTGGGGCAGCAGGCGGCGGAATTGCCAGCAGAGGTTGGAGTAGAGGCGCAGGTCGTTGATGCGTTGCAGGCGGCGCAGGTTGGGCTGGTGCATGCTGGTGGCCCAGAACGCCAGCCAGGTCTTCATGGCCGGGCCGCTCACCTGGGTGTCGTCGAAGTTGCCCTGGATGATGGCGCGCAGGTTGGCGGCGGGATCGTCGCCGGGCAGGGCGGCGTGGCGCTCGCGCACGGCCTGGCGCAGGGCATTCATCAGGTGCCGCATGGTGGCTTCGAGCAGGCCGTTCTTGTCCTGGAAGTAATGGCTGATGATGCCGTTGGAGACGCCGGCCTTGCGGGCGATGAAGGCGATACTGGCGTCGCCCATGCCGACTTCGTCGACGGCTTCGAGGGTCGCGGCGATGAGCTGCGAGCGGCGGATGGGCTGCATCCCGACCTTGGGCACGGGGCATCTCCTGAGAAGGCGGAAGGAGCCTCCGAGGGTAACTATTTTTTATTGAACGTTCAATCAATAAAAACGGTCACTGCCTTCCGGATTGTGCCCTGGGTGGCGCGGTAGTACCAGTCCTGACAGGTGGTTACTTTTAATAACCGCCCGGAAGGCGTAGGCTGGAGTCAGTTCTGCTTCGAGGATCGCCATGGACGCCGTGGTCAGTCGTATCTCCAGTCGTCGCCGCCTGCATGCCCATGCCTGTCCCATCCGGGACGTGCTGGACCGGATCGGCGATGCCTGGTCGCTATTGACGCTCTTCACCCTGGAGCCCGGCCCGCTGCGCTTCAACGAATTGCGCCGCCGGGTCGACGGCATTTCCCAGCGGATGCTCAGCGTTACCCTGCGCCAGCTGGAGCGTGATGGCCTGGTGTCCCGCACGGTGACGCCGACCAAGCCGCCCCAGGTGGAATACGCCCTCACCGAGCTGGGCCAGAGCCTGATGGTGCCGGTGGGCGCCCTGGCCACCTGGGCCTCTGCGAAGCAGCCTCTCATTCAGCGCCACAGGGCGGCCTACGACCAGGCCGCCGAGGAGATCCCTGATGACCCGTCTCTCTAAGACCGCCCTGTCGGTCCTCGACCTCGCTCCCATCCGCGACGATGGCGATGCGGCCCAGGCGCTGCACAATGCCCTGGACCTGGCGCGCCATGTCGAGCAACTGAAGTTCTCCCGCTACTGGGTGGCCGAGCACCACAACATGGATGGCATCGCCAGTTCGGCGACGGCCGTGCTGCTGGGTTACCTGGCCGCGGGCACCAGCACCCTGCGCTTGGGCTCGGGCGGCATCATGCTGCCCAACCATGCGCCCCTGGTGGTGGCCGAGCAGTTTGGCACCCTGGCCTCGCTGTATCCAGGGCGGATCGAGCTCGGCCTGGGCCGCGCCCCTGGCTCGGATCAGCGCACCGCCTACGCCCTGCGCCGCGATCGGCTGGGCAGCTCCGACGACTTCCCACGGGACGTGGAGGAACTGCAGCACTACTTTGGCCCGCAGCAGCCCGGCCAGGCGGTGATCGCCATGCCCGGTGCGGGTACCGAGGTGCCGATCTGGCTGCTGGGTTCCAGCCTGTTCAGCGCCCAGCTGGCGGCGGCCAAGGGGCTGCCCTATGCCTTCGCCTCGCACTTCGCGCCGCGCTACGTGCACGAGGCGATCCGCTTGTATCGCGAGAACTTCAAGCCGTCCAAGGTGCTCGACCGCCCTTATGTGATGCTCGGGGTGCCCTTGGTGGCCGCCGATAGCGATGACGAGGCCAACTACCTGGCCACCACCGTCTATCAGCGCATCCTGGCCTTGTTCCGTGGCGACACCATGCGACTGCAACCGCCGGTGCGCAGCATGGACGGGGTGTGGTTGCCCCATGAGAAGGAGTCGGTATCGAGCTTCCTCGGCATGGCAGTGATCGGCGGACCGGACAAGGTGCGCGAGCGCCTGGAGCTGTTGCTGGAGAAGACCGATGCCGATGAGCTGATCTTCACCTGCGACGTCTACGAGCAGGCGGATCGCCTGCGCGCCTTCTCGATCCTGGCGGATCTGAAGGGCGGTTGATGGGAGCTGGGCCTGTTGGGCTTCGCTCCGCTCAACCCAACCTACGCGAGCCCCGTAGGTTGGGTTGAGACGGCATCATCATCGAAGCCCAACAGGTCCAAATGAAAAAGCCGACCCTTTCTTGCGGTCGGCTTTTTCATGTCTTCAGGAAGGCGGCTTGTGCCCTTTGTTGGGCTTCGCTGCGCTCAACCCAACCTACGCGAGCCCGTAGGTTGGGTTGAGACGGCTTCATCGTCGAAGCCCAACAGGCCGAAAATGAAAAAGCCGACCCTTTCTTGCGGTCGGCTTTTTCATGCCTGCAGGAAGGCGGCTGTTGCCCTTTGCTGGGCTTCGCTGTGCTCAGCCCAACCTACGCGTGCGTAGCGTGGAAAACCGCGCAGCGTTTTCCACTGGCGGCTACCGGTTCGCACTGTGGATAAGGCTGCGCCGTTATCCACGCTACAAGGCTGGGCGGTTTACAGGAAGGTGAACACCTGCTCGCGGGTCAGGCGGGACTTGGGCAGGGCGGCGTTGAAGTCGCTCTCGCCACGATAGCCCAGGCCGACCACCACTAGGGCACTGTAGCCCTGTTCGCGCAGGCCCAGTTCCTTGTCCAGGCTGTTGGCGTCGAAGCCTTCCATGGGGGTGGCATCGATGCCCAGGGCGGCGGCGCCCAGCAGCAGGGTGCCCAGGGCCAGGTAGGTCTGTTTCTCCATCCAGTGCTGCACGTCCTTGCGCTCGTGGCGATGCAGGTCGACGAAGTGGCGGCGGGTACCGTCCTGGGCGGCGCGCGCCTCGGGCTTGGCGAAGCGGCCGTCCTGGGCTTCCTGCTCCAGCACCTGGGCCAGGTGGCCTTCGGTCATCTCCAGGCGGGTGCACAGCACGATGACGTGGGAGGCCGGCAGCACCTTGGGTTCGTTGTAGGGGCTCTGCATGCCCTGGGCGATGCGCGCCTTGGCCTCGGCGCTGGCGGCGACCACGAAGTGCCAGGGCTGGGAGTTGACCGAGGACGGCGCCTGGCGCAGCAGCTCCAGCAAGTCCTCGACCTGCTCGGCGGGGATG
>CAUQPA010000497.1:0-3953 GCA_963519325.1 uncultured Pseudomonas sp.
GGTCAGGGTACAGGCCCAGCCGGACGGTCGCCTGCTGACCATGGCGGCGCCCAAGGGCGAGCCCCATGCCCGCGTGGTGCTGGCCACCCCGCCGGACCTGCAGCTGGCCGATGCCGACCTGCTGAGCCTGGCCACCAACACCGGCGCCGAGATCGTCCAGTACGAGGTCAAGGTGCTCAACAGCTGTCAGGCGCAGAGCGACGACTTCGCCAGCGCGGCCAAGGAATTGAGCGCCGCCCCGACCTTCGTCGGCGGCATCGGTCCGGGCGCCGCCCGGGCCTGGCGCTGGCTGGCCACCCAGAGCGGCGACAAGGTCGCCGCCCTCAGCGTCGGCTTCAACCTGGATACCCTCGACTGCCCCGATCCGCTGCCGGCCAAGGCCGCCGCCGGTCAGTGGCATATCGCCTGGAATGACCATCCCACCGACGAATCGGCCATCTTCGTGCGCCAGCAGAGCAACGCCGACCTGACCATCGCCGACTACGGCACCGCCCTGCCGGTAGTCTTGCGCGAGCAGCTCAAGACGCGGTTGCTCGGCCAGCACAACGACATCCCGACCATCGAGATGCCCGCCGACCCGGACGTCAAGCCGGGCCATCCCGACGTCGTCACCATCTTCTACTCGGGTGACGGCGGCTGGCGCGATATCGACCGCCTCTCGGCCCAGGCCATGAACGAGGAAGGCTATCCGGTCGTCGGCGTCGACTCCCTGCGCTACTTCTGGCAGCACAAGAGCCCTGAGCAGGTCGCCGCCGACCTGGCCGCCCTGATGCAGGAATACCGCGAGAAGTGGAACGCCAAGCACTTCGTGCTGGCCGGCTACTCCTTCGGTGCCGACATCCTGCCGGCGGTGTACAACCGCCTGCCCAAGGCCGACCAGGACCAGGTGTCCTCGCTGCTGCTGCTCGCCTTCAGCCGCAAGAGCAACTTCGAGATCGCCGTCGAAGGCTGGCTCGGCAAGCCGGGCGACGAGGCCGATACCCTGCCGGAAACCAGCAAGATCCCCGCCGCCAAGCTGTTCTGCGTCTATGGCGAGGAAGAGAAGGACGAGAGCGGCTGCACCCAGCCGGGCCAGCCGGGCGAGAAGCTGGGCCGTCCGGGCGGTCACCACTTCGACGAGAACTACGACAAGCTGGCCGACTTCATGGTCAAGGCCATCGAGGCCCGTACGCCGCAATAGCGTGCAGCGTCCGGGCCCGCGGGGCCCGGACGAACGGCTGGAACAAGGGTGCTGTCTCCGGCGGTCTATGGCTGCATAGCCACGGAGACCCCTGTCATGAGTACACCGCTATCCGCCGATGCCGCCAGCAAGATCCTGGTGGATGCCTTCCAACCCCTTGGCTGCCTGGTGTCCTCCGGCGCCGACGGCCATGACCTCGCCCTGGGCGTGGTCGACGCCAAGGGCCGGACGCTCTACGCCGAGGACCAGCTGAGCGAGGCGGACTACAGCGATCCGCTGCGCCTGGCGGGCTACATAGGCACCGTGCGCAGCGAACTGGAAGGTCGCGGCCATAGCCTCGACAGCTGGCAGATGCCCTTCATCACCGATCCCGACGCCCTGCCGCCAGCGGTGTTCAACTAGCCCAGAAAAAAGGCCCCTGCAGGGGCCTTTTTTCTGGGCGGGACGGATCAGATCTCGACCTGGGTCCCCAGCTCGATCACCCGGTTCACCGGCAGCTTGAAGAATCTCAGGTTGCCATTGGCGTTCTTCATCAGGAACACGAAGAGGTTTTCCCGCCAGGGCGCCATGCCGAGGCGCTTGGAGGCGATCACCGTCTCCCGGCTGAGGAAATAGGTGGTGCGCATCGGGGTGAAGTCCAGATCCGCATGCGGGCAGTGGCTCAGCGCCAGGGGAATGTCGGGCTCGTCCATGAAGCCGTAGTGCAGCACCACGCGATAGAAGCCATCGCCGAAGTCCTCGACCTCCATCCGTTCCCCGCGTGACACCCGCGGCCGGTCCTCGTACCGCACCGTGAGCAGTACCACCTGCTCGTGCAGCACCTGGTTATGCAGCAGGTTGTGCAGCATGGCGTGGGGCACCACGTCGGTCCGTGCGGTGAGGAATACCGCCGTGCCCTTGGCGCGGAACGGCGGCTGCGCGCGAATGCTGCTGATGAAGATCGGCAGCGGCAGCGCGCCGTCGTCCAGGCGGTCGACCACCAACTGGCGACCGCGCTTCCAGGTCGTGAGCAGGGTGAAGATGATGATACCGGCGATCACCGGGAAGGAGCCGCCGGAGAAGATCTTGGGCGCGTTGGCGGAGAAATACAGGAGGTCCACCAGCAGGAAGCCGATCAGCAGCGGGACCATGGCCCACCGCGGCCACTTCCACAGCAGCAGGATCACCGCCGACACCAGGCAACTGGTGATCAACATGGTACCGGTCACGGCCACGCCGTAGGCTTCGGCCAGGTTGGCGGAGGACTGGAAGGTGAGAATCAGGAAGATCACCCCCAGCATCAGCGTCCAGTTCATCAGCGGAATGTAGATCTGCCCCTGCTCCTGGCTGGAGGTGTGCTGGATCTGCATGCGC
Organism: uncultured Pseudomonas sp.; assembly: GCA_963519325.1. GTDB lineage: Bacteria > Pseudomonadota > Gammaproteobacteria > Pseudomonadales > Pseudomonadaceae > Chryseomonas. The sequence goes on from CAUQPA010000497.1 coordinate 2,534, forward strand.
GGGATATACCCCAGCTGGATGGCCTGCTGGGTCATGGAGAAGGCCCCGGTGATCACCGCCTGGGAGGCGATCACGGTGGCCAGGGTCGCCAGGCCGATCATCGGCAGCAGCAACCATTCCGGCGCCAGCAGGTAGAAGGGATTGCGGACGGCGGACGGGTCGGCGAGCAGCAGCGCGCCCTGGCCGAAGTAGTTGAGTACCAGCCCCGGCAGCACCAGCAGCAACCAGGCGCGGGCGATGGGCTTGCGGCCGAAGTGGCCCATGTCGGCATAGAGGGCTTCGGCACCGGTCAGGGCCAGGACCGCCGCGCCCAGGACGATGAAGCCCTTGGCCGGATTGGCGGCGAAGAACTCTACCGCCCAGTAGGGATTGAAGGCCTTCAGCACCTCGGGCTGCTGGACGATGCCATAGACCCCGAGGGCGCCGAGCGAGGTGAACCAGAGCACCATCACCGGGCCAAAGAACTTGCCGATGGTCGCGGTACCGCGCTTCTGGATGGCGAAGATGCCCACCAGGATGATCAGGGCGATGGGCACCACCCAGGCGTCCAGGCCATCGAACGCCAGTTCCAGGCCTTCCACGGCCGAGAGCACCGACACCGCCGGGGTGATCATGCTGTCGCCATAGAACAGTGCCGCGCCGAACAGCCCGAGCAGCACCAGGGTCGTGGCCAGGCGCGGCGAACCTTGAGCCGCGCGGCGGGCCAGGGCGGTGAGCGCCATGATGCCGCCCTCCCCCTGGTTGTCGGCACGCATGACGAAGGTGATGTACTTGAGGGTCACCACCCAGATCAGCGACCAAAAGATCAACGACAAAATGCCCAGCACGCTGTCGTGGTTCAGCGGCAGGCCATAGTGGGGCGAAAAGACTTCCTTGAGCGTATAGAGCGGGCTGGTACCGATGTCACCGTACACCACGCCGGTGGCGAGAACGATCATTCCCAAGGCCGAAGGGGCTTTACCACCGTGCTCGTGTTCCGGACGGCTCATTCAGGGCTCCTAGAGTCGAAAATCGGCGCATCCTGCGCCGAAGCGGCGCCGGGATCAAGTCGAAAGACCGGCACGGCAGGGAGGACAACCCCTCAGCGCAGCGCCTTCCGCAACATAGACTCTTCTGTCGGCAAAAAGCTCTGCGCTATCGATGCGCCGTCCTTTCCTCTTCCAAGCACGGGCAGAGATGGCTAGAATCGCGCGTTTTTTGATCAAGGCGCCTCCTGAGCGCCCGCCGAGGTTAGCCCATGTCCATCCAAACGTCCGCCCCCAAGGTCGGTTTCGTCAGCCTCGGCTGTCCCAAGGCCACCGTCGACTCCGAACGCATCCTCACCCAGCTGCGCATGGAAGGCTACGAGATCGTGCCGACCTATGAAGATGCCGACGTGGTGGTGGTCAACACCTGCGGCTTCATCGACAGTGCCAAGGCC
>CAUQPA010000498.1:0-3950 GCA_963519325.1 uncultured Pseudomonas sp.
GGCCCAGGCGATCCGCCAGCGCCTGGACGCCGCCGGGATCGCCGTGCGCGCGCCCGGCGCCGGCTGACCTCTTTTACGGACACCGGCGCCCAGACACCGGGTCCTCCCATTCTTCGCTCCGCCTGCCTTTCCGACAACATCGCCTAGAAGAGGAATCGTCATGGCCGAACATTCGGTGCTCTCGCCCCTGCCCGGGACGTTCTATCGCAAACCCACGCCCGACGCGGCGCCCTATGTGGATGCCGGGGAAACCGTCACCGCCAACACCGTGATCGGCCTGGTCGAGGTGATGAAGCAATTCTCGGAGGTCCATGCCGAGGTGGACGGGACCCTGATCGCCTTCGCGGTGGAAGACGGCGACCCGGTCGAGCCCGGCCAGCTGCTGGCCACCCTGAGTGGAGTGGCCTCGTGAGCGCGACAGGGGGCGGTATTCGCCGTCTGCTGGTAGCCAACCGTGGTGAGATCGCGGTGCGCATCCTGCGCGCGGCCAAGGCCTTGAACATCGAAACGGTACTGGCCTGCAGCGAGGCCGATCAGGACTCCCTGGCGGCGCGGCAGGCCGATGCAGTGGTGGTGATCGGTCCCGCGCGGGCGGATCGCAGCTACCTCAATATAGAGGCGCTGCTCACCGCCTTGCGAGACAGCGGCGCCGATGCGGTGCATCCCGGCTATGGCTTCCTGGCCGAGAACGCCGCCTTTGCCGATGCGGTGGAGGAGGCCGGTGCCGTCTTCGTCGGCCCTTCGGGTGACATCATCCGCCGCATGGGCGACAAGGCCGAGGCACGGCGGACCGCGCTGGCCGCCGGTGTACCTGTGGTACCGGGTTCCGCCAGCGAACCCGCCGATATAGAAGCAGCCATAGCGGCAGCCGAAACGGTGGGTTATCCGATGCTGATCAAGGCGTCGGCCGGGGGAGGAGGCCGGGGCATCCGCCTGGCGCGCGATGCCGCCGAGCTGGCGCGGGAATTTCCCATCGCCCAGCGTGAAGCCCAGACCGCCTTTGGCAGCGCTGCCCTCTATCTGGAGCGCTTCATCGAGCGCGCTCGGCACATAGAGGTGCAGATCCTTGGTGACGGCCAGCGCGCCGTGCACCTGTTCGAGCGCGAATGCTCGCTACAGCGGCGCCGGCAGAAGCTCCTGGAAGAGGCACCATCGCCGGTGCTGAGCGCTGCCCAGCGCGAGACCCTGTGCGCCAGTGCGGTACGCCTGGCCAAAAGCCTCGGCTACCGCGGCGCCGGTACCCTGGAGTACCTGTTTGACGAAGCCCGGGGCGAGTTCTTCTTCATCGAGATGAACACCCGCATCCAGGTCGAGCATCCAGTCACCGAGATGGTCACCGGCATCGACCTGGTTCAGGCCATGCTGCGCATCGCCGGAGGGGAGCCCCTTAATCTGCGTCAGGAAGACATCCGCCTGCAGGGCGCCGCTATCGAGCTGAGACTCAACGCCGAAGATCCGGCGCGCAACTTCTTTCCCAGCCCCGGGACCGTCGAGCAGCTCGCCTGGCCGCAGGGTCCGGGCATTCGTGTCGACAGTCATCTCTATGCTGGCTATCGGGTGCCGCCTTATTACGACTCGCTGCTGGCCAAGCTCATCGCCCATGGCGCCGATCGCACCGAGGCCCTGGCCCGGGCCCGCCAGGCGCTGGACGCATTGCGCCTGACCGGCATGGCCACCACCGCCAGCCTGCATCGCCGCCTGCTGGACGAGCCCTGGGTGATCGAAGCGCGCTTCGACACCGGTACCCTGGAACACTGGTTGGCCGAGGAGATCCCCGCATGACGACCGCGATTCGCTATAGCTTCGGCGGCGACGAGCACCTGTTCGTCGAGTTGTCCGAAAGCATGTCCCTGGAGGCGTTCTTCCGTGGCCTGGCCATGACCCGCGCGGTGCAGGCACTGCAGTTGCCCGGCATCCACGACATCTGCCTGGCCAACGCCTCTTTCCAGATCCGCTTCGATCCCGACGTGCTACCGCCCGACCAGCTGCTGGCCGCCGTCCAGGGCGTGGAAGACCAGGCGGTGGCCGAACGCCAACTGGCCACCCGGCTGATCGAGATCCCGGTGCTCTACAACGATCCCTGGACCCACGAGACGCTGATGCGCTTTCGCGATCGCCACCAGGATCCGACTGCCACCGATCTGGAGTATGCGGCCCGCATCAACGGCCTGGCCGATGTCGAGGCCTTCATCGCCGCCCATAGCGGCGCGCCCTGGTTCGTCTCCATGGTGGGTTTCGTCGCCGGGCTGCCCTTCATGTTCCAGATGGTCGAGCCCGAGCGGCAGCTGCAGGTGCCCAAGTACCTGCGGCCCCGCACCGACACACCCAAGCAGACCCTCGGCCACGGCGGCTGCTTCGGCTGCATCTATTCGGTACGGGGCGCCGGCGGCTACCAGATGTTCGGCGTGACGCCGGCGCCCATCTACGATCCGGCGCAGCGCCTCGATTACCTGCAGGAGCACATGGTGTTCTTCCGGCCCGGCGACATCGTCCGTTTCCGCGCCATCGACCGTGCCGAGTACGACCGGATGCTGGCCGAGGTAGAGGAGGGTAGCTTCACCCTGAACATCCGTCCGGTGGATTTCTCCCTGGACGCCTTTCTCGACGACCCCCGCGGCTATCCGCGCACCCTGATGGAGGAGCCGGCATGATCAAGGTACTCAAACCCGGCCTGGCCACCTCGATCCAGGACCTCGGCCGCGAAGGCTATTACCACCTGGGCATCCCGCCGTCCGGGGCCATGGACAGCTACGCCTTGCGCGCGGCCAATCTGCTGGTGGGCAACCCATCCGGCGCCGCCGCCCTGGAGTGCACCTTGCTCGGCCCGGAGCTGCACTTCGGCGAAGACGCCCTGGTCGCCCTGAGCGGCGCGCGCATGACGCCACGCCTGGACGGCGCCGAAATGCCATTGGACGAAGCCTTCACCGTGCGCGCCGGCCAGGTGCTCAAGTTCGATTACCTCAAGGCTGGCGCCCGGGGCTACCTGGCCGTCGCCGGGGGTTTCGCCGTGCCCGAGGTGCTGGGCAGTCGCTCGACCTACGTCCTGGGCAGTCTCGGCGGCTTCCAGGGTCGAAGGCTCGCCGCCGGTGACGAACTGACTGTCGGAACCCCGGCGACAGGCGCCAAGCCTGGCACCCGCTTGCCCGACGACCTGGTACCGGCCTGCGGCGGCGAGGTGACCTTGCGGGTCGTACTGGGTCTCTATCATCACCGCCTGACCTCAGAGGCGGCTGAGGCCTTCTTCGCCGACACCTGGACGGTGGGCTCCGAAGCCGATCGCATCGGCTACAGATTCAAGGGCGGCCGGGCTCTGGCATTCACGCCGCGCGAACAACCTTTTGGCGCCGGCTCGGATCCATCGAATATCGTCGACAGCTGTTATCCCATTGGCTCGATCCAGGTACCAGCCGGCCTCGAACCCATCGTCCTGCATCGCGATGCGGTCTCTGGCGGTGGCTACGCCATGATCGGCACGGTCATCAGCAGCGACCTGGACCTGATCGGCCAGCTGCAGCCCAACCAGAAAGCACGATTCGTGGCGGTAACCCTGGAAGACGCTCTGGCAGCTCGGCGTGTGTACCGGGAGCGCCTGCAGCGACTGGAGCAGCTGTTGGCGAACTAGAGACTCGTGGGCAGGCGGGTAATCAGTCGAGAGATCCTGAAGGCGTCGGTCGTAACGGACGCGTCTTCAGGATCGTCGCCTGCAGACGGTGGAGAAATGGCGAAGCGCCTGCCGCAACGAAATTTCTGATCCACGCCGTTATGAGGTTGATCGGCCATAGGGTAGGGAAGAGAGTTGAATCGGGTGACCGAATTGGAGAGAACGCTAAAGGCTGGATGGGATGGCAAAGGGTAGTCATCAACCTAGGTCCATATCTGATTTAACATAATATACATTATGCGAAGTCAGGAATGGAGGCTTCTGCACCGCTGACATCGCTCTGAACCGA
>CAUQPA010000499.1:0-3939 GCA_963519325.1 uncultured Pseudomonas sp.
GAGGTAGCGCGAGTTGCCCATGATGGTACCGGTGGTGCCCATGGAGCTGACGAAATGGGTGATGCTGCCGTGGGTCTGGCGCCAGATTTCCGGCCCGGTACCCAGGTAGTGGGCCACGGGATTGTCGCCATTGCCGAACTGGTCGAGCACCTTGCCGCGGCCTTCGGCCTGCATCCGGGTCGCCAGGTCACGCGCGCCTTCCATGCCCTCTTCCTTGCTGACCAGGATGAGTTCGGCGCCATAGGCGGTCATGGCCGCCTTGCGTTCGGCGCTGGAGTTGTCGGGCATGATCAGAATCATGCGGTAGCCCATGATGGCAGCGGCCATGGCCAGGGCGATCCCGGTGTTGCCGGAGGTGGCCTCGATGAGGGTATCTCCGGGCTGGATGTCGCCCCGGGCCTCGGCCTGGCGGATCATCGACAGCGCCGGCCGGTCCTTCACCGAGCCCGCAGGGTTGTTGCCTTCCAGCTTGAGCAGCACGGTACTGCGGGTGTCGCCGGCCAGGCGCTGCAGGCGCACCAGCGGCGTGTTACCGATGCAATCGGCGATGGTGGGATAGTGCAGACTCATGGATCAGCTCGTTCCGCCAGGGGTGCAAGCCTTCCATGATACCCCCAAACCCGCGCTGACCCTACCCGTCCGGCGCCGCCCTAGGGTCGAGCCGGGGGGACGCCGTCGCTGGCGACCTCCAGGGCGGTGGGCAGACTCAGCGACAGGATGGCTTCCGGGCCCAGGTTGGGGCGCACCTGGGGGGTCACCTGCATACCCGGCAGACTGGCCAGCCGCTCGGCCAGGCGGGCGGGGGCATCGGCCGCCACCTTGCGGGTCAGGTCTTCGCTGCCGGAGAACAGCCAAAGCTGCACCGGACGCGCACCGCCGACCCCCTGGAACTCCTGGGCCCGCTTGAGGATATGGCCCTGCTGCCAGCCATAGGCCACGTCGCTCGCCACATAGCGCTGGAAGGCCTGGGGCTGGCGGTAGAGGGTGTCGAGCACGAACAGTCCACCGTAGCCATGCCCCCAGAGGGTCTGCCGATTGGGATCGACCGGTACGCTCTGGGTCAGCAGCGGCTTGATGCGCTGCTCGATCAGGTCGAGGAAGGCCCGCGAGCCACCGGCCGGCCAGTCCTTGCGCACATCGTCGCGGCTGCGGCCGCCATTGGGCGCCGGGGTGTAGTCGTAGGTGCGCTCCTGCATGGCGTCGGCCGCATCGGCATAACCGATGGCCACCAGCACCGGCGGGCTCTTCAGTTTATGCGGGGACAACCAGACATCCTGGAGTTGCGCCAGGGCCGCATCGCCGTCGAGCAGGAACAGCGCGGGATAGCCCATCATCGGCGCCGGTTGCTTGGGAATGCCGATATAGACCCGATAGCGTCGCTTGCCGTCCGCCGAGTCGAGCAGGTGCGTCTCGAAGCTGTAATACATCGACCCCCGCTCCACCAGGGTGGTCTTCTTCGGCTCCTGGGCCTGGGTCGGCGCCATCCAGCCAGTGCCCAGCAACAGGGCCCCGGCCAGCATCAGACTGCAACTCTTCTTCAAAGGATCTCCTCGAACGAACCGCACCGGAGCGACCGGCAGTCCCTACCAGACCACCTTCCGGGACGATGGTTGTGCACCCCGGACTCGCGCCGTGGCATCGTTCGCGAATTTTCGCGGATCGGCGAACCAGGGGGTGCGACCCCTTTCGCAAAGACTCTCTTTACATTTGGTAAAGGCGTTAGACTCGCCAATTTCCCTGGGGGACGAGTAGTGCTGGACGAATTGGGACTCAAGGGGCGCATCCTGCTGTTGAGCGTCCTCCCGACCTGCTGCATGGCGGCCCTGCTGGGGGTCTACTTCAGCTGGGTTCAGCTGTCGGACATGCGCAGCCAGTTGATCGAGCACGGCCAGCTGGTGGCCCAGCAGATGGCCCCGCTGATCGCCCCGGCCATGCGTACCGGCGACAACGACCAGCTCAACCGCATCGCCCAGCGCGCCCTGGACCAGGCCGACGTGCGCGCCATCAGCTTCCTCGACGCCGACGGTAACGTCCTCGCCCATGCCGGTCCCTCGATGACCATGGAGCTCAGCGGCGGCGACTTCCAGACCATCAGCATGAGATCCGGCCTGGATATCACCCACTTCAATCTGCCGGTGCAGACCCATGACCTGCGCCTGACGCGCAGCGACGGCAGCCCGGCGACGCCCCAGACCCTGGGCTGGATCCAGCTGGAGCTCTCGCACCACGCCACCCTGCTGCGTGGCTATCGCAACCTGGTCGCCGGGCTGCTGCTGATCCTGCTCGGCCTGGCCTTCACCGCCTTCGTCGCGGTGCGCATGGGCCGGCGCATCAACCGGCCGCTGCAGGTGATCGCCCAGGGCGTCGGCCAGCTGCAGGAAGGCCGTCTGGAAACGCGACTGCCGACCCAGCTCGGCAGCCCCGAATTCGACGAATTGGCGACCGGCATCAATCGTATGGCCGAAGCCATGGAAAACGCCCAGTTCGAGATGCAGAACAACATCGACCAGGCCACCGAAGACGTGCGCCAGAACCTGGAAACCATCGAGATCCAGAACATCGAACTCGACCTGGCCCGCAAGGCGGCCCTGGAAGCCAGCCGCATCAAGTCGGAGTTCCTGGCCAACATGAGCCACGAGATCCGCACTCCGCTCAACGGCATCATCGGCTTCACCAACCTGATGCAGAAGAGCGAGCTGACCCCGCGCCAGCAGGATTACCTGAGTACCATCCAGAATTCCGCGGAGAGCCTGCTGGGCATCATCAACGAGATCCTCGACTTCTCGAAGATCGAAGCCGGCAAGCTGGTGCTCGAGAACCTGCCATTCAACCTGCGCGACATGATCCAGGACACCCTGACCATCCTGGCGCCCTCGGCCCACGAGAAGCACCTGGAGCTGGTCTGCCTGGTCTATCGTGACACCCCGACCCATCTGGTCGGCGATCCCCAGCGGCTGCGCCAGGTCCTCACCAACCTGGTGAGCAACGCCATCAAGTTCACCCATTCGGGCACCATCGCCGTGCGTGCCATGGTCGAGGAAGAGACCGACGACCATGCCCAGCTGCGCATCAGCGTCCAGGACACCGGCGTCGGCCTGACCGAAGAAGACCGGCAGATGCTGTTCCAGGCCTTTTCCCAGGCCGACAACTCCCTGACTCGCCAGGCCGGCGGTACCGGCCTCGGCCTGGTGATCTCCAAGCGCCTGATCGAACAGATGGGCGGCGAGATCGGCCTGGAGAGCATTCCGGGCGAGGGCTCGGAATTCTGGATCACCCTCAACCTGCCCAAGGCCCACGGCAGCGTGGAGAACCACAAGCGCATCGCCCTGGCCGGCCGTCGCGTCGGCCTGATGGAGCCGCACCCCCTCACCCGCCAAGCCATGCAGCACCAACTCGAGGAATGCGGCCTGAGCGTCGAGCTGTTCGAGACCCTCGAACAGCTCAGCGAGGCCGTCGCCCATCCCGCCTCCGGCAAGTTGCCGGTGAGCCTGGCGGTGCTGGGCGTGAGTGCCCGCAGCATCCCGCCGGACCTGCTCACCGAACGCATCTGGGAGCTGGGCCGCCAGGACTGCAATACCCTGGTCTATTGCCCGACCACCGACCAGGCGGTCTTCCATGCCTCGCTGCCCGACGTCCATTGCCAGCTGCATGCCAAGCCGGCCTGTAGCCGCAAGCTGGAACAGGCGGTGGCCGAGTTGCTCAATCAGCGCCCGCAACGCAACGAAAGCGGCGGCCTGGGCATCACCGACCGCCCGCCCCGGCTGCTCTGCGTGGACGACAACCCAGCCAACCTGCTACTGGTGGAGACCCTGCTGACCGACCTGGGCGCCCAGGTCACCGCCGTGGACAGCGGCTATGCCGCCGTGGAAGCGGTCCAGCAGGAACGCTTCGACCTGGTGTTCATGGACGTGCAGATGCCCGGCATGGACGGTCGCCAGG
>CAUQPA010000500.1:0-3909 GCA_963519325.1 uncultured Pseudomonas sp.
GCGACCCCAGTTGACCGCGCCACGCAGCACATCTTCGAGCTTGCCCATGAAGATGCTGCGGTTGACCTGACTTTCGACGGGGTCGGCCACGGTTTCCCGTTGGCCGGCCGGATAGCGGTCTACCGCCGCATCGGGATCGATCCGGGTGAGATTGTATTGCATTGCCAAAGCCTCATTGTTTCGACTTCGCCTGCCGCTCGCGACGGCTCGCAGGCGCCCAATCGAGCGCTCCGATTCGCCACAGGTAGACAAGACCCGCCAACAGAATTGCTATGAAAATGGAGGCTTCCACGAAGCCGGCCCATCCCGATTCACGGATGGAGACCGACCAGGCGAAGAGAAAGAGGGCTTCGACGTCGAAGATCACGAAGAGCATCGCGACCAGGTAGAACTTGGCAGAGAGGCGGAGACGGGCACCCCCGGTGGGGACGATGCCGGACTCGAAGGGATCGTTCTTGCTACGACCTACGGCCTTGCTGCCGAGGAGGCTGGAGACTCCGAGCATGAAGCCGATCAGACCGACCACGCCCAGGAGAAATACCGCGAAGCTCCAGTTGTGGGTCAGTAGGCTGATCGACTCAGACATGCTTTGAATCCTTAATTATGGGTATCAGGCGCAATCACTGCGACACGGTGTCGCAAGGCGAACAGATTTTATGCTCTATCGATTCATTCTGTAAATTTATTGGATTAAAAAGATTCTATTTGACTGCCTTGAATCAAATTAAACAGAACTTTCGTTTTATATGAGAATGAATATAAGAATTATTCTCAACTATTTGTCTGTTGGTCCTGAAAACTAGATTGCAGAGCGGCGCGAGAGTTCGCTGCGTCAGTCGAGCAGGTCGGCGCGGATACTCAGCTGGCGGTCGTGGCGGCCTTCGGTGGAGTAGTACTGGGTCAGGCCGGCGCGGTCGTCCGCTGCCTGCTGGCGAAAGCCGCCGAGATCCAGCCACTGGCCGAGCGGACCGCTGAGGCGGGTGGTAGCGCTCTGGGTCTGGATGGCGCCGGGTTGCCGGGTGGCAGCGCGGTCATCGACGCTGCTGATGTCCAGATGCACCAGATTCCCGCTCAGACGAGCGGTGACCTGAAAGCCGCGTTCGAGTCGGCGATAGTCGGTCTGGGCGGAGGTCTGGCCGTAGGGCGAGGTCTGGTAGGTGGTCACGGGGACGTCTTCGCCGAAGCGGATGAAGGCCGGATAACCCTCGGTGACCTGGACCCGCTGGGCGCCATCCTCCCGCTGGTCGGTACTGTCCTCAATGATGCGCACCTGGGGTGCCCGCAGGTTGCCGGCCGCGCCGTAATCCTGGCCGGTGCCCGAGCTACCGGCACGGGTGGCGAGGGTGATGAGCAGGCGGCGCGGCTGGGTATCCAGTTGCGCCAGCAGATTCCTGATCTCGGCGAGCCGGGCCGGCTCGGCGTTGACGATCAGCTGGTTGCCATAGACGTTGACCTTGCCTTCGGCACCGAGGACGGACTGCAGGGTGGGCAGCAGCTCGTCGGCCGTGCGGTACTGCAGCGGCATGACCTCGGTTCTCGGGGTGGCCCAGGCGGTGCTGGCCAGCAGCATGCCTAGCGCGAGCAGACGTCTCACAGCAGCATCCTCCGTAATTCCTGGTCGGGCTGGCTGATCGCCCAGAGGCGGTCGAAGAGCTGTTGCTGGACCTTCACCGCCGCACGATCGCCGTAGCGGACGAAACCGGTGGGGGCACTGCTGGTACGCCGCAGCAGCGCCTGGTCGTCTATGATGAGGCAGGCGCCTTCCGGTTGCTGGTCGGCTGGTGGCCGCCGGATCAGCAGGTTGCTGGTCAGGCGCTGTGCCAGGGCGACGAGGCGATGCCCCTGGCGTACGGCGCTGGCGCTATCGTTGACCAGGATGCGCACCTGGTGCCGGGGATGGCCGAGCAGCAGGCGTTTGATGGCGGCCTCGATCTCGGCGTGATCGTACACAGGCCCTTCGAGATCGGGCGTCTGGATGCACAGCTGGCGCCGGCCCTGGGTGATCAGGCGCAGGCTGTGTTCGCGCAGGGCCGCCAGTCCCTCCAGGCGCAGGGCGAGGTCCTCACCGAGCCGGGGTTCGGGTAAGCCGTCCAGGGTCAGATCGGCAAGGGACTCGTCCATCGCAGCTCCTGTCAGTCTTCGTCGTCTTCTCCCGCGAAGATCAGGCTGCCCTGCTGGAGCAGTTCGCGGATCAGGCGCAGGGCGTCGTCGTCCTGCAGCCAGGGTGCCAGGTTGGCTTCGTGCAGCACCTCCGCCGAGCATAGCAGGTCGAGCAGCGGTTGCAGTCGCATGGGCAGCAGGCGACTCTGGCCGCTGGCGAAGACCATCACCTCGTCCTCCAGGCGGCTCCAGGCCAGGCGGCCACTGGGATTGCGCATCAGCAGGGCGCCTTCGCCGAGCTCTTTGAGCAATTGGTTGGCGCTGAGATTTTCCCCAGCGACGCGCTCCGGGTAGCGCGGCTCGGTCATGTGCTGGCCGAACCAGGCGAGCAGCAGGCGATCGTCGCTCAGGTGGCGCTCCATCAGGCCGCGCAGGCGCTCGATGGCCTCGGGGGGGATCTCGGCGGGATGCTCGCTGGCCGGAGCGCAGCCGGCGTCGCTGTAGCGCTCGTCCTCGGGAATGAACTGGTTGAGGAAGTCGGTGAAGTGGGTGAGTACCTCGCCGGCGCTGGGTGCGCGGAAGCCGATGGAGTAGGTCATGCACTCGTCTTCGGCGATGCCGTCGTGGGCCAGGCCCGGCGGCAGATAGAGCATGTCACCCGGCTCGAGCACCCATTCGTCGGTTTGCTGGAAGTCGGCGAGGATCTTCAGCTCCAGGCCCTCGATCAGCGGGCTGTCGGCCGTGCACGGCTGGCCGATGCGCCAGCGGCGGCGGCCATGGCCCTGCAGCAGGAAGACGTCGTAGTGATCGTAGTGCGGGCCGACGCCACCGCCGGGAGCGGCATAGCTGATCATGATGTCGTCGACGCGCCAGCTGGGCAGGAAGCGGAAGGCCTCCAGCACCTCGGCGACCTCGGGGACGAACTGGTCGACCGATTGCACCAGCAGGGTCCAGTCACGCTCGGGCAGGCTGGCGAAGGTGTCTTCGGGCAGCGGGCCGCGGCGCAGTTCCCAGGTGCGGTCCTGGCCGATGATCAGGCGGGATTCGATTTCCTCTTCCAGCGACAGGCCGGCCAGCTCGTCGGGCTCCAGGGGACTCTGGAAGTCCGGGATGGCCTGGCGGATCAGCAGGGGTTTCTGCTGCCAGTAGTCGCGCAGGAATTCACGGGCGGTCAGGCCGCCGAGCAGTTGCAGGGGTTGATCCGGGTTCATGCACACCTCGCGCAATGAAAAACGCCCGGCGAGGCCGGGCGTGAAAAAAAAGGCAGCCTCAGAACCTGTTCACGATTTCGCGAGCTAGAGCCAAACAAGACGAAAAGGCCTGAGGAAGCGGAGTTTACGAGTGGTAAATGAGCATTCCGAAGGCATTTTCAACGCCGTTTGGCCGACGCGCAGCAGATCGTGGGCAGGTTCTCAGACCCGACGGGCCTGCTCGGCAGCATTACCGATATAGCCGGCTGGGGTCAGCTGGCGCAGTTCGGCCTTGGCCGCCTCGGGGATTTCCAGGCCATCGATGAAGTCCTGCAGGGCGCTGGCGCTGATGCCCTTGCCACGGGTCAGCTCCTTGAGCTTCTCGTAGGGGTTGGCCACGCCGTAGCGACGCATCACGGTCTGCACCGGCTCGGCCAGGACTTCCCAGCAGGCATCCAGGTCTTCGGCGATGCGCGCGGCGTTCAGTTCCAGCTTGCCGATGCCCTTGAGGGTGGCTTCGTAGGCGATCACGCCGTGGGCCAGGCCGGTGCCCAGGTTGCGCAGCACGGTGGAGTCGGTCAGGTCACGCTGCCAGCGGGAGATCGGCAGCTTGCTGGCC